>JBAPTI010000015.1:0-20354 GCA_049282095.1 Chthoniobacterales bacterium | reverse complement strand
CCATGGAGGCTATCAATGGTCTGCTCCAACTCGCCAAGCGTCTGGCCAGAGGCTACCGATCAATCAATACCTTCAGGATCATGGCCTATCTCAAGGCCGGGAAACTCCAACTCGAAGTGCCACCCTTGAGACCCCTCCCAACCCACTGAAAATAGCGAGGAGCCTCATTTTTTCATCCCTCATCCTTCATAATTTTTTCTGATGGAGCGGGCGTGCCGATTTCCATAATCTGACATCTCATCATGAACTCTGCCGACCGGTTCCCGCCTTCAACGAGTGCCCACTACTTCTTCGCGAAGGGTTGCCCTGCATGAGCCTGATAGCGTCACCCTTGTCGGATGATACGGAGGCTCGGAAGATCCTTGAGGATCTCTCGAGGAAGTCGGGCCTCTCCCTCTCCGGTGCCAGGATTCGCCGTTCCTCATCCCGATTCTGCCTCGGGGTGGAGCATGGCGATTACAACGGGACGGAACTCTTCGGCGTGGGAACGGACCGATTCATCTGGATGGCCTTCCGTCCCAACGGTACCGATCGTTTGCGACTCTTCAGCGGCAACTTTGAACAGGATGGAGTCATCGATCTCTCCCTTGCGGAGATCCCGGAGCCGGGCACCGCACCCGATTCATGGGCCCGCTTTCCGATGGGAGTGGCCTGGCTACTCAAGCGTGAGGGCTATCCCGTCACGAAGGGAATGGATTCGATCCTCTACGGGAATATTCCCGGCGGCGGCATGTCCCGATCGGCTTCCCTGACGCTGAATCTGCTCCTCTCGCTTGCGGAGGTGAACGGCATCGATCTCGCCCCCGGGATGCGTGTGGTGGATCTGGCGCAGGCGGTGGAGAACGATTACATCGGTTCCCCCTGCGGAAATCTCGACCAGATCATGATCCTCTTCGCCCGTGAGGGGATGGGGACGCACTACAATCCGTCGGACCGCTCGATCCGCCACGTTCCCCTGGGTGCCGGAGCGCCGGACTTCCGCATCATGAGCCTCGACACGGGGACGATGCGCCCCGGTCTGGAGAAGTCGACCTACAAGATCCGTCACTCGGAGTGCGCCGCGATGGTGGATCTCTGCAGGGAACCCTTCGGGATCACGACTCTCGGCGATGTCCGCACGGAGGAACTTCATAAAGCGATCCTCGCGCGGTTCGGGGAATCACACCCCGCCCTCTGCCGCAGGCTTACCTACATTCACCATGCGCAGCAGCGCTTCGCCCGGATGCTCGCGGCGTGGGAGCAGGGGGATATCGCCACCGTCGGTGCGATCTTCCGGGCGGACGGCCTGGGGCTCAGGGATGATTACGAGATCTCCGGCAGGGAACTCGAGACCATGTGCGATATCGTCCGGACGGTGCCAGGTGTTCTTGGCGAGCGGATGCTCGGGGGAGGGGACAAGGGTGCAAGCGGTGCTCTCGTGCTCACGGAAAGCGAGGCAGCCGTGCGTGCCGCCGTGGAGACCGCCTACCCGCGCAGTCATCCAGCCTATGCCTCGCGGTACGCGGTTCATTCCTGCAGGATGGTCGACGGGATCACCCTCCTCCCGGGTTGGTAGACTGGAAGATCCTTCCGTAGTCGCGTCCTGATTTCACCTCTCACCCTTAACCTTTCACTTTTCACTTTTCACTTTTCACTTTTCACTTTTGAGATGAATCACCCGCATCGCCGTTGGAACCCGCTCACCCGCGAGTGGCTGCTTGTCTCCCCTCATCGCGCGCAGCGTCCATGGCTCGGACAGGTGGAGGCTGTTGCCGAAGGCCGCCCCTCCTTCGACCCCGGGTGCACGCTCTGCCCCGGAAACAAACGGGTGGGCGGCGATACCAACCCCGCTTACACGGATACCTTTGTGTTCGGAAATGATTTCCCGGCGCTACTGATGCCCGGTACAGGTGGCGGTGGGGAGGCTTCCGACAGTCCGTTCTTCAAGACGCGCGAAGTCTCCGGCGAGTGCCGCGTGATCTGCTTCTCCCCGCGCCATGACCTCTCGCTGGCGCAAATGACCGCACCCGAGATCGTCCGTGTCGTGGAGACATGGCAGGAGCAGACTGCAGAACTCGGATCGCGATACCGCTGGGTTCAGGTCTTCGAGAACAAGGGAGCCGCCATGGGTTGCTCCAATCCCCATCCCCACGGCCAGATCTGGGCAGGAGATTTCATTCCCGAGGAGCCCGCCAAGGAGGATCTCTCGCAGAGGGATTACTTTCTGGAACATGGCCGCCCCATGCTTCTTGACTATGCACAGGCCGAGCTTCGTGAGCGTTCCCGCATCGTCGTGGAGGGAGAGCATTGGTTCGCCGTCGTCCCGTTCTGGGCCCTCTGGCCGTTCGAGACCCTGCTACTGCCCAAGGCCTCCCATATCGCGAGATTGACCGATCTCCCCGAGTCGCACCGCCTTGACCTTGCCGAGACGATGCGCCGCCTGCTGGTCCGTTACGACAATCTCTTCCAATGCTCCTTCCCATATTCGATGGGTTGGCATGGAGCGCCGTTCCTGCCGGATGCCGGCGAGAAGCCCGAGGAATACTGGCAGCTTCACGCCCACTTCTACCCGCCCCTGTTGCGATCCGCCTCGGTGAAGAAATTCCTGGTAGGCTACGAGATGCTTTCGGAAGGGCAGCGAGATCTGACGGCCGAACAGGCCGCGGAGCGCCTGCGCTCCCTCCCGGAGATTCACTACGCCGCCTGAGCAAATCGAAGAAGGCTGAAGAGGAAAGGCTGGGGGAAAAGCTAAAAGATAAAGGCAAAAGGCGCGTGGGAACGCGGCTTAATCATTCGAGGCCGGAGGGCCGAGAAGTCCCGAGGCCAGCGGGACGAGGGATGCCTGGTCGGGGACGACCGGCAGATAAAAGGCTAAACCAGGCCGCTAACCCTCTACTTTCCCTTTCATCCTTCATAATTCATCTTTCATCCTTCATAATTTCCGAAATGCCCTCCATCCATCCCACAGCTCTTGTCGATCCGTCGGCCTCCCTTGCTTCAGGCGTGGAGGTGGGGCCCGGTGTCATCATTGAAGCGGGGGCTGTGATCGGTGAGGGGTGCAGGATCCAGGCGCGCGCAGTGATCACCGGACATGTCAGGATGGGGAAGCGCAACATGGTCGGTTACGGGGCGATCATCGGCGGAGATCCCCAGGATTTCGCCTTCAAGGGGGAGACCCCCAGCGAGGTGGTGATCGGCGATGACAATGTTTTCCGCGAATACGTCACCATCCATCGCGGCACCAAGGAGGGAAGTGTCACGAGCGTCGGAAACAAAAACTTCCTGATGGTCGGAGCCCACATGGGTCACAACTCTTCGGTCGGTGACAACGTGATCATCGCCAACAACTGCCTGCTTGCCGGCTATGTGGAGGTGCAGGATGGCGCGGTGCTCGGGGGAGGTTCGGTCTTCCACCAGTTCATCCGCGTCGGGAAGCTCTGCATGGTCAGGGGAGGGGAGCGCTTCAACAAGGATGTGCCCCCCTTTGTCTCGGCCTATGGAACAAGCCTCGTCTCCGGCATCAACGCGATCGGCCTGAAGCGGGCCGGCTTCAGTGCCGAGGCGCGCATGGAGATCAAGCGGGCCTTCAAGCTGGTCTACCGTTCGGGATTCAATATCTCGCAGGCCGTTGAGGAATCGAAGAAGCAGTCCTGGGGACCGGAGGCTCAGTTCTTCCTCGATTTCATCGCCACGGCCAAGAAACGCGGGGTCAGTTCAGTCGCCCGCCGCGGCGCCCCCGCCTCCTCCGACGAGGAGTGAGTGGGGAGGGGGAAAGGCTAAAGGCTAAAGGCTAAAGGCTAAAGGCTGTGGGAACAGGCGCGGTAGATCCCGCGGATGCGGGACCCGAAGGGTGCCACGGCTTCCGGGAGGAAGTGGCGTCAATGCTGAAACTGAAGAGTTAAACCCGGATTTTGCAATAGAGCGGCATCAATAGATGTGGATGGTTAACCCATATGGTGGGGCCTGATGGAGTTAAAAACGTTAAAGCGTTAAAAGGGTTACAAGGGGTTGAATTGGAAACCTTGATTCGACTCCTCGGCTCGTGCTGCTGCGACGAGTTCTCTGAATTCGCCATCTCGATTCTCAGATCAGGGCTGTTTTAATCCACTTTTTAACGCTTCAACTTTCTAACTTTTTTAACCCCTTTATCCCCTTCATCACTGTGAATGATCTGATCCTATCGCCTGCAGGGCGGCCTGGTGGACCAGTCTGACGGGAACGCCGTGCCGGGCGGCGGCCTCGGCGCAGGAGGAGAACTCGGGTGACTGCTGGAGGATTTCCCCTCGCAGTGTGCCGACCTTCACGGCGATCTCCCCGTAGGGTGTGGATAGGCTGCGGTGATGACGCTCGAGCTTGAGTCGATCCATCCTGTGTCGGCGGACGCCGAAGGCCGTGGTTTCGCGAAGGATCTTCGCGGAGAGTTCGCCCGCCTTCTCCTCGTGGCAGAGGACTTCCAGAATCCATCCAGAGCGCCCCTTCTTCATGACGGTCGGGGTCAGGGTCGCATCGAGTGCGCCTGCGGTAAGGATGGCTTCGAGGGCATGAGCGGCATGCTCCGGGGTGAGATCATCGAGATTGCATCGGAGTTCCACGATCTCGTCGCAGTCGGTTGCACCCGAGTCGATCGACTCGCCGAGAATCAGGCGAAGGGCATTGGGTCGGTTGGGTGTATGGCGTGACCCGAGCCCGTAACCGATGGCCGAAACGCTGGCTTCCGGCATCGCTCCGAATGAAGTAGCGAACTCGGCCACAAGGGCCGCGCCGGTAGGGGTGATGTGTTCCCACGGCTCCTCGACCTGGCGGAAGGGGATACCCTTGAGCAGGGCCAGCGTGGCCGGGGCGGGGAGGGGGAATGTCCCATGGGCGCAATGGATATGTCCGGTTCCCTCTATCAATGACCCGCAGGTGATTCTGTCGAGCTTCAGGTGGGCGAATCCGGCACAGGCTGCCACGATGTCGGCAATGGAATCCTCGGCCCCGACTTCATGAAAGCCGACGGTTTCGGGAGGGACTCCATGGATGCCCCCTTCGGCAATGGCGATTCTCTGAAAAACGGAGATGGCGCGCTGCTTGACCTCCTCGGGGAGGCGGCTCTGCCCGAGAAGGGTTCGGATTTCATCATGGGTGCGGCCATGGGTGTGGGAATCCCCGTGATGATGGGAATGGGAGTGGGAATTTGAGTGGGAATGGGAAGGTGAATGCCCATGACCGTGGGAATGGTTGTGCCCGTGCGAGTCTCCATGCGAATGATCATGTGCATGATCGTGGGGATCATCGTGGTGGTGATGGCCGGCTGCATGGCCCTCCTCCCCGTCGTGTCCCTTTACCCGGAAGCGCCATCCCGAGATGCCGCCGCGCTCTCCCCGGACAAACCGGCACTCAGGGAGAGTGATCGGAAGGGAGGCAAGGGCTTCCTGAAAAACCTCCTCGGGCACCCCGAGGTCGCGCAGTGCCGAAACGGTCATGTCGCCGCTGATGCCGGCAAAGGGGTCGATGTGGAGGAGTTTCATGGGCAAGAGGCGCGGTGCGGGGATGACGGGGTAACCCTAGGAACGGGAAGTGGCTTTTATCAGTAAATCAGGAAAAGAGGAATGGAGAAGCGGAACGAGTTTCACGCAAAGGCCGCGACGGACGCAAAGAGGAGTTGCCCGACGCCATGTGCTTTCAGCACCGATTTAACCCTCTTCCGTTCCATTGGGCGCTTCTTTTGATCCTACCTTGGCGACCTTGGCGACCGTTGCGTGAAACAACATCCCCTCTCCGTGTCCCCATGCAGGAAACCATTCCGCCATTCCTGTTTTCTGATGCAAATATCTCGGACGATCGGGCTTGCTCTACGCCTTACCCGGCAACTGATGACCCGCTGGATGGAGGGAGATGATTTGAGGAAACGCTGATTTAATCGCATAGAGGCCGTTGCGGGAAGAACTGGCCGCGGGCAAGGCGGCTTGGCACGAGCATCCCCGCAGCGGGCTGTAAGTGCCAAGCCAACGCAGCCCCCGGCTGGTTATCTCCGCAACCCGCAGGGCTGAAGCCATTTGTCGATTTTTGCTGCGTTGCTCGCTCGGGCGAGACCGCTGCGGGTATCGCCCAGCGCTCGCGCCTTCAAAAATCAGCAAATGCTTTTCAGCGGCCTGCATGGGATTAAATCAGCGCTTCCTTAAGTCTTGGATCCCCCTCTCCAGGGAGGGGTAAAAAAATCTCATCTACATGTCGCCAACGGGGGTGATGTTTGTTAATTCCTCTGCTCTTATTTTCAAAAAAAATGTCCCAACCTGATTCCGGATCCATCACCCAGCAAAACTCCGCGCTCTACAATGTGGAGGGATGGTCGGAAGGCTATGTGTGCATCAATGGTGCGGGACACGCAGTGATCCGTCCCCGACGGAAGGAGGGGGAGGAGATCGATCTGATGGAACTAGTCGATGAGGCCAAGGAACGCGGACTCCGTTTCCCCCTGCTCATCCGCAGCCACGACCTGCTACGTGACCGCGTCCGCAGACTCAACGAATCCTTCGCCCGCGCGATATCGGAATGCGGCTACAGGAACCAGTATCGCGGCGTCTTCCCGATCAAGGTGAACCAGCTCTGCGAGGTCGTGGAGGAGATCGTCGACGCGGGGCTTCCCTACCACTTCGGGATCGAGGCCGGCAGCAAGCCGGAGATGATCGCCGCCCTCGCCGTCCATTCCGATCCCGAGAGCCTCGTGGTGGGCAACGGCTACAAGGATGACGAGTTCATCCGTGCCGCCCTGCTGGGGTTGAAGCTAGGCAAGAAAGTGATCCTCGTCGTCGAGAAGCTGGAGGAGTTCCACCAGATCCTGGCCGTCGCCAAGCAGGTGGGGGTCCAGCCGATGATCGGCGCCCGTGTGCGTCTTCTCTCCAAGGGAGCAGGCAAGTGGGCGACCAGCGGTGGCGAGAACGCCAAGTTCGGTCTCTCGACCGCCGATCTGGTCTCCATGAGCGACACGCTCCACGCCGAGGGGATTCCCGATGCCCTTGTCCTGCTCCATTACCATGTCGGATCCCAGGTGCCCGACATCCAGACGATCAGCCGGGCCACGCGTGAGGCGGCGCGCTTCTACGCGAAGCTCCGCAAGATGGGCCACGCCCTCGGCTACCTCGACGTGGGCGGCGGTCTCGGCGTCGACTACGACGGATCACGCACGAGCTTCGACAGCTCGCGTAACTACACCCTGCACGAGTACACCCGCGACATCGTCTACAACATCATGGAAATCTGCGACTCCGAGCAGGTCGAGCATCCCGTGATCGTCAGCGAGAGCGGCCGCTTCATTGTGGCCCCTCACTCGGTACTGATCATCGAGGCCTTTGGATCGATCGAGAAGGAAGCGCAGTCCGATGATGTCTCCTCCTCGCCCGAGGATCCGAAGCTCGTGGCCGACATGATCGAGATCAGGGCGGGCCTGAGCGAGAAGCGCCGTCTGGAGAATCTCCACGACGCCCAGCAGATCCGCGACCGTGCGCAGTCGATGTTCGACCTCGGCCTGCTCGATCTGCGCGCCAAGGCCAAGATCGACACGCTCTACTGGCACATCGCCGCCCGCATGGTCCAGATGCACCGCGGAATGGCGCAGGTTCCCGAGGAGGTGCGCGAACTGGAAGTGGCCCTTGCCGACCAGTTGCTCTGCAATTTCTCGGTCTTCCAGTCGCTCCTCGACCACTGGGCGCTCGGTCAGCTCTTCCCGGTCATGCCGCTTCACCGTCTTGACGAGGTGCCGGAGCGGAGCGGAACCCTTGTCGACATCACCTGCGACTCCGACGGCAAGATGGCGAAGTTCATCGACTTCCAGGACGTGAAGGAGACCCTTCCTGTCCATCGTGTCCGCCAGGGCGAGCCTTACTACCTCGGCATCTTCCTATCGGGTGCCTATCAGGACATCATGGGGGACCTTCACAATCTCTTCGGCCGCGTGAATGAGATGCATGTCTTCCTCGATGAGGATGAGGAGGCCGGCTACTACATCGAGGAGGTGCTTCCCGGAAACACCATCGACCAGGTCCTGACCCTGACCCAGTGGGACACGAAGGAACTCGCGCGACGCATCAAGTCCCAGGCCGATGCCGCCCTCAAGGGAGACCGTCTCAAGCCGAACGAGGCGATGCGCCTGGTGGACGAGTACGAGAAGATGTTCCAGTCCTACACCTACCTTGATTTCAATGCCCGCCGTCCGAACGGTGCGGTCACAGTCCCCACCACCCCTCCTTCCAATCACCAGTCATGAGCGACCCTGCATCACTGAAACACACGCCCCTGGAATCCGCCCATGTGGCCTGCGGTGCACGCATGGTCGAGTTCGGCGGCTGGCTCATGCCGGTCCAGTATTCCGGCATCATGGACGAGCACAAGGCGGTGCGCTCCGCCTCGGGAATGTTCGACATCTCCCACATGGGTGAGGTGACCGTGGAGGGGCCGGGTGCCCTTGCATGGCTCGAGAGCCTGCTCACCAACCGCGTCGGCAAGCTGGCTGTCACGCGCGGCCAATACACCCTGATGCTCGATGCGAAGGGGGGCGTGATCGACGACCTGATCATCTATCGGACCGGAGAGATGTCCTATTTTCTGGTTATCAACGGCGCATGCCGCGATCTCGACCTGGAGTGGATGCGCTCCCGCCTCCCCGCTGACGGCTCTGTGGTTCTGAAGGATCAGGGGGATGATTATGCAGCCATCGCGCTTCAGGGGCCCGATTCCGAAAAGGTCCTCAGGTCACTCTATCCTGCCTGCGAGGTGCCCAAGCGCAACGGGATCGCCCCCCTGACCTCATCGGCCGCCGCTGTTCCCCCGCTCGTTGCCCGTACGGGATACACAGGTGAGGATGGCTTTGAGCTTTTTGTCCCCGTGGCTGATGGCATTGCCCTCTGGGAGAGTCTGCTGGCCGCCGGGGTGAAGCCGTGCGGGCTCGGTTCCCGCGACACCCTCAGGCTCGAGATGGGGTATCCGCTCAACGGCTCCGACCTCTCGCGCGACCGGACTCCCCTGGAAGCCGGTCTCGACAGGTTCACGGGCCTGGATGACCCTGAAAAGGGTGATTTTTCCGGTCGCCCGGCGCTTGAGCAGCAGCGCACGGCGGGACTTCCCTCACGGCTTACCCCGCTGAAACTGACCGTCTCCGGCCCCCCGATGCGCTCCCATTATGCGGTGTTCGCGGGTGATTCGCAGATCGGTGAGACCTGCAGCGGCGCCCTCTCCCCAAGTCTGGGGGAGGGGATCGCGATGGCCTACCTGCCCCCTTCGTATGCGGTTCCCGGAACGCCCGTGGAAATTGAGGTGCGTGGCCGCCGATACGCCGCTACGATCACGACTCTTCCGTTTTACAAGAAACCCTGAATCCAACCTTCCCAACCGACCCAACCCGACCATCGCCATGAACGTTCCCGCCGATCTCCGCTACGCAAAGACCCACGAATGGATCCGGGTCGAGGGTGACACCGTGACCGTCGGGATCACCGACCATGCCCAGAACGAACTCACCGACATCGTCTATGCCGAGCCTCCCAAGGTCGGCGCCGAGGTGAAGGCCGGAGCCACCGCCGCCGTCGTCGAGTCGGTCAAGGCCGCCAGCGACATCTACTCCCCGCTCAGCGGAACCGTTACCGAGGTGAATTCCGAACTTTCCGCCAATCCCGCCCTGCTTAACACCGATCCCTTCGGTCAGGGATGGATCTACAGGATGAAGGCCTCGAGTCCCGCCGAAGTGGAGGCGCTTCTCACTCCCGAAGCCTACACCGCCCAGATCTCCTGATGAGCGCGGTTTCGGGACTCAACGATCTTGACGAAGTCTTCCGGCTCGGGCGCTTCACCCGCCGTCATCTCGGTTCCGAGAACGAGGGCATCGGAGCGATGCTCTCCACGCTTGAATGCTCCTCGTTGGAGGATCTGATCGCAAAGACCGTCCCCTCCGGGATCCGTCTCAAGCGCCCGCTAGATCTGCCCGCGGCCCTCTCCGAGGAGGAGGCTCTGGCCGAACTGCAGGGGATTGCCTCGCAGAACGAGAATCGCCCCACCTACATCGGCATGGGGTATCACGGAACGCATCTCCCAGCCGTGATCCGCAGGAACATCCTCGAGAATCCCGGCTGGTACACGGCCTACACCCCCTATCAGGCGGAGATCTCCCAAGGACGCATGGAGGCCCTGGTCAATTTCCAGACCATGGTCTGCGACCTGACTGGGATGGCGATCGCAAATGCCTCGATGCTCGACGAGGCGACGGCCGCCGCCGAGGCGATGGCCATGTGCCACGACCTCAAGGGACAGGGGGGCGCCTCCCGCTTCTTTGTCTCCGAGGGGTGCCATCCCCAGACCATCTCCCTACTGCGGACCCGCACGGAGCCCATGGGCATCGAGCTGATCGTCGGCGGGATCAAGGAGATTCCGGGTGCCGGCCTCTGCGGCGGCATCGTGCAGTACCCCGCCACGGATGGGACGATTTCCGATCCGAAGCCCCTGATCGACGCGATCCATGCCGCGGGCGGGCTTGCCGTGGTTGCAAGCGACCCGCTTGCCCTGGTCCTGCTCAAGGCCCCCGGAGAGTTCGGTGCCGACATCGTTGTCGGATCGACCCAGCGCTTCGGAGTCCCGATGGGATACGGTGGCCCTCACGCGGCCTACCTCGCCGTGCGCGACGAGTTCAAGCGCCGCCTGCCCGGACGCCTGGTCGGGATCTCCCGCGACGCCGATGGCAACCCCGCCTACCGTCTCACGCTCCAGACCCGGGAGCAGCACATCCGCCGCGAGAAGGCGACGAGCAACATTTGCACCGCCCAGGTCCTCCTCGCCGTCATCGCCTCGATGTACGCCGTCTATCACGGCCCCAAGGGACTGCGCGAGATCGCCGAGAAGGTCCATCTTCAGGCGCTCAAGCTTGCGGCCTCGCTGGCCAAGGCGGGATGGCAGGTTTCCAAGGGACCCTTCTTCGACACCGTCCGCGTCACGATGACCCCGGCCGAGTCGGCATCCCTCCGTTCCCGCGCGGAGCATGCCGGCATCAATCTGCGCTACCTCGGCGAGACCGCCGTGACCGTTTCCCTCGACGAGACCACCGCGTCGGTCGACCACCTGGCCGATCTCTTCGGCACCGGTCCGGGGAATGCCGTCAACGATGCGCTCGCCTGGCAGACGCCCGATGCCCTGCGCCGCTCCACGCCGATCCTCACCCACCCAGTCTTCAACTCCTACCACACCGAGACCGAGATGCTGCGTTACCTGCGCCGCCTCGAGGCCAAGGATCTCTCGCTGACCACTTCCATGATCCCGCTCGGATCATGCACGATGAAGCTCAACTCGACCTCCGAGATGCTCCCCGTGACCTGGGAGAAGATCGGGGGACTTCACCCCTTCGTGCCGGTCTCCCAAGCCAAGGGGTATACCGTCATGTTCCGCCAGCTCGAGCAGTGGCTCTCCGAGGTCACCGGATTCCATGCCGTCTCCCTCCAGCCCAATGCCGGCTCCCAGGGAGAGTATGCGGGGCTTCTCGTGATCCGCGCCTACCACAGGTCGCGCGGCGACCATCACCGGAACGTCTGCCTGATCCCCACCTCCGCCCACGGCACCAATCCCGCAAGTGCCGCGATGGTCGGCATGGAAATCGTCGGCGTCGCCTGCGACAACGAGGGGAATGTCGATGTCGCGGACCTGAAGGAGAAGATCGCCGCGCACCGCGACCGTCTCGCCGCCCTCATGGTGACCTATCCCTCGACCCACGGCGTCTTCGAGTCACGCATCAAGGAGATCTGCGCGATGATCCACGAGGCCGGAGGACAGGTCTACATGGACGGGGCCAACATGAATGCCCAGGTGGGCCTCTGCAGTCCCGGCGACATCGGTGCCGATGTCTGCCATCTCAATCTCCACAAGACTTTCTGCATTCCCCACGGCGGCGGCGGTCCCGGCGTCGGCCCGATCGGAGTCGCCGAGCATCTCGCCCCCTTCCTTCCCGGGCACTCCGTGATCCCTACCGGCGGATTGCAAGCCGTCACCGAGGTGAGCGCCGCACCCTGGGGAAGCGCCAGCATCCTGGTCATCAGCTGGATGTATCTCCGGATGATGGGACCGGACGGTCTCGCCATGGCCAGTGCCCTGGCGATTCTCAACGGCAACTACATCGCCAAGCGTCTCGAACCCTTCTTCCCCGTCCTCTATAAGGGTGAGAACGGCACCGTCGCCCACGAGTGCATCCTCGATTTCCGCGAGTGGAAGAACCGTGCCGGCATCGAGGTCGAGGATATCGCCAAGCGCCTCATGGATTTCGGCTTCCATGCCCCCACCATGAGCTGGCCCGTGCCGGGAACTCTCATGGTCGAGCCGACCGAGAGTGAGTCCAAGGAGGAACTCGACCGCTTCTGCGACGCCATGATCGTGATCCATGGCGAGCTTACCGCCATCGAAAAGGGTGAACTCGATAAGGCCGATAACCCCCTCAAGCGCGCCCCCCATACAGCCGCCACCGTCACCTCAGACGACTGGAACAGGCCCTATTCACGCCAGCAGGCCGCCTATCCGGCCCCCTGGCTCAGGAACCACAAGTTTTGGCCCTCGGTCTCGCGCGTGGATAATGTGTACGGGGATCGGAATATCTTCTGCTCCTGTCTGCCCGTTGGGCAGGGGTAGGCATGGGATTTTGGCGCAGGGCGTTGTTGTTGCTTGGTCGGCGTAGGACTACTACGCCTTCCCTCGCACGCCTAGCCCTGCATCCAAACTTCCAAGCATTAGGAATCCTTTTTTTGGGGATTAAGCGTCGCCAGCACTGCAGGGGATAACAGCTATGCGCCTCGCGCGTCATCCAAACTTCCAAGCATTGAGGGATTAATAGTGTCCAACCATCACTTCACCGGCTTGCTATCCATTGAACTCGGGCGTTCCCACGCCGCTCGCCCCATCGGGTCTGCCTTCGGCATTTCTACCTGTTCCCGCCAGTCACAGGTTTCAAGCTTGCGGACCTTTACAAAAAATTCTGCATGCGCTTGGGCGCCTAGCTATCTCATCAAAATACCGTCGCCCCTTTAGCGAACCGACGGTCTAACGTCCGCCGTCACCGGCGCCGGACCGCAGGCGCAACAGATGTAGGCGAGTTACGAGCCTTAGCATCTGGCGTGACGGCGGGTAGGTGTTCGGTGGATCGCCTTGTTGGAAATTACTTTTTGAACAAGTCACTATGGGTGCCGCTCCTTTCAAGATAGAGAGAATCTTCATCCTTCCGGTAGATGAGCAACCAGTCTGGCTCAACATGACAATCTCTCGACCCTCGACGTGAGCCAGTCAATGCATGGTCGCGATGTCTTGCATCAAGCATCTCTCCGTTCGCAATCTGCCGGACGACTTCTTTCAGCTTTTGAATATCTTTGCCTCTCTTTTTTAGTTTTTTGAGGTCTTTCCTGAACTGACTGGTCTCAAAAATGGGTTTCACTTATCCCAGCTTTCAAAAAGCTTCTCTACGCTGTCGAACGATGTGAGATTGATCCCCTTTTCGGAATCCTCAAGAGCCTTCCGGGTGGTGGCGTTTGGAATAGCGACTTCGAACGGAAGCCCTTGTTTTAAGGTGATCTGCGTGTAAAAAATACGGATCGCCTCGGTCGGGCTTAACCCCAGGCGATGGAGAATATTTTCTGCCTGTTCTTTGATTTCTGGCTGAATCCTGCTGTGGACTGCGGCGGTTTTCATGTCAGAAATATGTTGCAAATGCCACACGTCATCAAGTTTCTTTTTCCCAACGTCAAAGCTCACTCACTCCTGCCACCCAAGTGACTATGCAGCAGACGTGCCATTTCCTCTGGTGCGGCTCGATAATGGATCCCTATGCGGGCAGACCACATACGACCAACCTTCTTGAAGTGAAGAGATGGATGGCGTGAGTTGTTCTTGAGTTGATCAAAGTTTTCTTTGGCAAGTTTCTGAATCTCGCCGGGAAGCCGACTGTGGAACTCCCAAAACTTGGGACTGGCACGGTGTGTCACAGATCCGTGCAGCGCCCTTCGCGCAGATCACGAATTGCCTCATTAGCGAGTTCATTGAGACGCCCTGCGGTCACATCCTCCTCAAACTGCTTGTCCCATGCAGAGGCATCAAATCCGAGAAACCAATCCCGAAAGGAGGTTAACTCATTGCGGGAAAGCTTCTGAACAGCATTTTCAATCTCTATGACCGTGCTCATGGTCAGACAATATGAATGGATTCATTCGAGGGCAAGGGGTAATCCCCTACCGTCTGGAACTCTCAAGTTGCTCCTATGGAAGCGCAGATTTAATCCCATGCAGGCCGCTGAAGAGCATGGCACTCTCTTTACAAAACCAATAGAAAGTATACCTTTTAGGTGTGGCCGATTCCTACACCATCAAGACTGCACAGCAGAATTTCTCCTCGGTGGTTCAGGAGGCGGCCGATCATCCCGTGACGATCACCAACCACGGGAAGGCCGTGGCCGTGATGATGTCGATTGAGAGGATGGAGGCGATTGCGGAGACGATGGAAGTTCTGGCCGATCCGAAGGCGATGACCGCGATTCGCAAGCACCGCGAAGGGCGTGCGTCCTACCATGATCTCTCCGCTCTGGAATCCCTATGATTCCCGTCCGGATTCAGGAGGAGGTCCTGGATTATCTTCGCAAACTCCCTCCCCAGCCTCGGCATAGGCTGAAGGTTGCCATCAAGGGACTGACGACGGAGAGCGGAGACATCAAGCCGCTGACGGAGGAGTTGGAGGGCTTTCTTCGCCTCAGAGTCGCCTCCCACCGGGTGATCTTCGAGTATGAGATGATCGACGGGATACGGACCATCACCTGCGTCTTTGCGGGTTCACGGCGCTGGATCTACGAGGTTTTCCAGAGCCGCTTCACGGAGTGAGGGGATTTCAAAAACCGGCACCCCGCTCCACGGCACTGACCCGCATTCCTACCATTTCATCATCGGCAACGGATTTAGGGGACGGTTCCAGAACTCCTTGCAGGTGATCCTCACAAGATTCCCGTGAAAGCCGAGATTGGGGAAGGCATCCTGAACCTCTTTCACGACAGCGCGGGGAAGACCGAATCGCCGGATCCCCATGGAGGCATCGACCCAATCCCCTTTTCGAAGCACCTCAACGAGCGGCCAAGGGGATGGGGGTGCTGATCGGAATCGGTGGTGAAGATCGATCATCATGGTGATCTCGGGAATCCATGACTCAAGTCCGCGTTCCCTTAGGTATGCTTGAGCCAAGTCGATCGAGGGGGCGAGGTAATCGATGAGATCACCCGGCCACATTCCGAGATCATGAAAGCAGGCTGCCGTGACCAGCTTGGGCTCGTCATCGCCGCGGCAGTCATGGAAGGCAAAGCAGAAGTGGAGAACCCGGTAGACGTGGTTTTTGTAAGCCTCGTATTGGTCGCCGATGATTTCCGCGCGCGGTGAGAGGATCTCCTCGAGCAGAGGGATGTTCTTTTGAATCTGCAAGGCCATGTTGACGGCCCCTAGAATCCGATCGACCGGGCTTGGAATTTGCGAAGCAGCGACTGATGCTCGGCGAGTTCCCCGGGAGTGAGGTGATCGATGAAGAGGATCCCGTGAAGGTGGTCGACCTCGTGCTGGGCGGCGCGTGAGAGGAGTCCCTCGGCCTCGAAGTCGAGGGTGCTGCCGTCGATGTCCTGGCAGACGATCCGGACACGGGCGGGACGCTCCACCTCGTCATGGAGGCCTGGCATGCTCAGGCAACCCTCGACTTCCCGGGAACGTTCCTCACCGACGGGATGGATCTCGGGGTTGATCATGACAAGCGGCATGAGGGATTCGAGTTCGAGTTCCCGGCCGTTCATCCAGGCGCGGCTGGGGCGGTCATCCTGGGCAGGGATGACATCGATGACTGCAAGCTGGATCGATCTGCCGACCTGATGGGCCGCAAGGCCGCAGCCGTCCTCCTCGTACATGGTGACGATCATCTCCTCGGCAAGAGTGCGGATGGAGTCATCGATCTTCTCGATCCGGCGCCCCTTGCTGCGCAGTGCGGGGTGACCGTATTTGACCACCTCGAGCGGTTTGGTCCGCCGATCACCGCCCTTATTGCGGGAGCTCATTTGGAAACGGGTTTGGCGACCGCGGGGACGTTCTTGATGCCGGCTTCCTGGAGGGCGTCGAGCACGGAGACGACTGTTCCGAAGGGAGCCTCTTTGTCCGCCTGCATGGTGATGGAGCAGCCGGGATTGGATTTCTGGAGTTCCCTGATCGCCGAGGGGAGGCCGGGAGCGGTGACCGGCTTGCCATCGAGGGTGATCTGATCCGCCCCCTTGATCTGGAGCAGGACGGCTTTCTTGGGCTCGCTTGACGCGGTGGCGGCGCTCTTCGACTCGGGGAGGTTGATCTGAAGCTGCGGAAGTTTTTCCCGGAACGTCGTCGTGACGATGAAGAAGATCAGCAGGATGGCGAGAATGTCGATCAGCGAGACGATCGTGATCGAGGGCATCTTCCTTCTCTTGGTGTAAAATCGCATGACGAGGAAATGAAAAAGGATGAATGAACAATGAAAAAGGGAAAAACCGTATCAGGAGTTGGCGGTCACCGTATTCTTACCTGTTTTCCTGATTTCCAGATAAAAAAACTCTGGAAATTGGTGGCGGGGGTAGGATTTGAATCACGATCCCGCATGGGCGGGATTATGAGCCTGAATAAGCTTTTGGAGGCCAATTCCACCTTTCTGACGTTTTAGGGCATTTTCAAGTTTTCGCGCATCAGTAAGGTGCATTGCATTGCTGCTCCAGAAGAGGCTCCATGGACCCTTTCCATTGGTCCACTTGGAAAGGCCGCTGTTGTGTTGATCAAGGCGAAGAAGAACGTTTTCTGAAACGCCTATGTATCGCTTTCCGTGTGGGTTGGTTAAAATATACACGCGGTATATTTCCATAAAAAAATGGTGGCGGGGGTAGGATTTGAACCTACGACCTTCAGGTTATGAGCCTGACGAGCTACCGGGCTGCTCCACCCCGCGTCGAGAAAGTAAAAAGTATCAGCCTTCACGCCGCAGTCAAGCGGGCATTCTGTCAGCGATCTTCTATTGCAGTCCGATTGCCTTGCGCAGGCGATCCATGACGGGCGCGGCGATTGCTGAGGCGCGTGCGCCTCCCTTGGCAAGGATGCGGTCGACCTCGGCGGGGTCGGAGGCAAATTCATCCCTCCGCTGACGCATCGGGGCGAAGTAATCGCGGACCGCGGAGAGGAGGCGCTTCTTGAAGTCGCCGTAGCCGATGCCTCCGGAGAGGAAATCGGCCTCCATAGCGGCATAGTCGGAGGGGGAGGCGACATGACGGTAGATGCCGAGGATCGCGGAGCCCTCGACCGGTTTCGGCGACTCGACGGGTGTGGAGTCGGTCTGGATCCCCATGATCTTTTTCTTGAGGGTCCCCTCCTCAAGGAAGAGTTCCACGGTGTTGCCGTAGCTCTTGCTCATCTTGGCACCGTCGGTTCCCGGGATCGCGGCGGATTCGTCACGGATGAGCGGTTCTGGAAGCTTGAAGATCTCGCCGTAGAGTTCGTTGATCTTGACCGCGATGTCGCGGGTGACCTCGAGGTGCTGTTTCTGGTCCTTGCCGACGGGGACCACGTCGCTGTCGTAGGCCAGGATGTCGGCGGCCATGAGGACGGGGTAGGAGAAGAGGCCAAGCGAGGCATGGAGCCCCTTGGCGAGCTTGTCCTTGTAGGAGTGGCAGCGCTCCAGAAGGCCCATGGGGGTGACCGTGGAGAGGATCCAGGCCAGCTCGGGGATGCAGGCGATGTCGCTCTGGCGGAAGAGGCAGGCCTTGGCCGGATCGAGGCCGCAGGCAAGGAAGTCGATCGCCACCTCGCGCGAGTTGCGACGCAGGGCCTCGGGATCCCGGACCGTCGTGAGGGCGTGAAGATCGGCGATGAAGTAGAGGGCCTCTCCCTGTTCCTGCAGTTCGATGGCGGCCTTCATCATGCCGAAATAGTTGCCGAGATGGGGAAGGCCCGTCGGTTGGATGCCTGAGAGAATGCGCATGGGAAAAAGTGAAAAGTGAAAGGTGGGAAAGTGAAAAGGTTACAGGGTAAAAAGGTTAAGGAGTGAGGAGGATGGCATTTTTTTAACTTTTTAACGCTTCAACCCTTTTAACTTGTATCGTGGGTCAATACACCAGTTTCCGGTGAATCCAGATGCTCTGGAGGAGGCCGAGGCAGGCCATGGTGATGAGCAGGAAGGATCCCCCGTAGCTGACCAGAGGGAGGGGGAGTCCGGTGATCGGGGTCACGGCCACGGTCATCCCGATGTTCATGAAGGTGTGGGTGAAGAGTAGCATCACGATCCCCACGGACAGGAGTCGGCCAAGCTGATCCTGTGCCTGGGTGGCCACGTAGAGTCCGCAGAGGAGGAGCAGGGCGAAGGCCAAGATCAGGAGGAAGGCACCCAGGAATCCGTGCTGCTCGCCGAAGACTGAGTAGATAAAGTCGGTGTGGACGATGGTGCTCGGGAGGTAACCGAGTTCGTTGAGTGTGTTGGGAGCCTTGAATCCTTTGCCCCAGAATCCGGCGCTACCGATGGCGTTGAGAGACTGGTTGATGGTCCAACCCGCCCCCTGGGGATCCAGCGAGGGGTCGAGGAAGATGAGGATGCGGTCTTTCTGGTAGGGCTTGAGCCCGAAATTGACCACGACGGGCATCAGGGCCACACCCATGAGGATCATGGTGACGAGGTAACGGACCTGGATGCCAGCGGTGAAGAGCATGGCGAAGAGGACGGGGAGCCAGACCAGCGTTCCGCCAAGATAGGGTTGGATCAGGATCAGGACGCAGGGGATCGCCGTGATCCCGAGGCACGCCAGAATGCGGAGCGCCGGGTGCATCTCCTCGGAACTGCTCAGGAATAATGCGAAGAGGAGGACGCCTCCGAAGATAGCCAGCTGAGAGGGTTGGAAATTCCCAAAGCCGAGATTGAGCCAGCTCCTGGCGCCGAAGACCTTCACCCCGATGAAGAAGACAAGGATCAACAGGATGACGCTAAGGATGTAGATGGGCACGGCGCCGATCCGGACCCACTGGTAGTCGTTGAAGGCGACGAAAAAGAAGACAGGGATGCAGATGAGCATCCAGCGGATCTGGCTGGCCCAGAACGGGGTGTCGCGCATCCAGGTGGCGCTGTAGATGGCGTAGATGCCGAAGGCCGAGAGCGCCAGCATCAGGATGAAGAGCGGCTTGTTGAGGGCGCGGAACTTGCGTGCGAGAAGAAGGGTGTTCATGAAAGGGTCAGGCCTCGATCCGTGGAACGGCGGCAAGCAGTTCGCGGGTGTAGGGATCCTCGGGGTGTTCGAGCACCCGGCGTGCGTCGCCTGATTCGACGATCTTCCCGCGGTGCAGCACGATGACCGAGTCGCTGATGTGCTCCACCACGGCCAGATCGTGGGCGATGAAGAGCAGGGCGATGCCGAGTTCCTCCTGAAGATCCTGGAGCAGGTTCACGATCTGGGCCTGAACGCTGACGTCGAGGGCGCTCACCGGTTCGTCGCAGATCAGGAACTCCGGTTCGACTGCCAGGGCGCGGGCAATGCCGATGCGCTGACGCTGGCCGCCGCTGAACTCGTGCGGATGGCGTCCAATCATCTCCGGTTTCAGGCCGACACGGCTTAGGAGTGATGCGACGCGGTCGGCGCGTTGCGCGGCATTGAGTTCGCGGAAGTGGATCTCCAGCGCCTCCCCGATGATCGCTCCCACGGTCATCCGGGGATTAAGCGAGCCGAAGGGATCCTGAAAGATGTACTGGATCCGGCGGCGCAGGGGGCGGAACTGCTTCTCCGTCATCGGGAGGATCGATTCTCCTTTCCAGAGGACTTCGCCGGAGGTTGCCGGGATCAACTTGACCAGCGTCCTGCCGATGGTCGTCTTGCCGCTCCCGCTCTCTCCGACAAGCCCGACGGTCTTTCCGGCGGGAACCGTGAAGCTGACGCCGTCGACCGCCTTGAACACACCGGTCTGCCGGCGCAGCAGTCCACCGCGCACCGGGAAGTGAACCTTGAGGTCGTGGACCTCCAGAAGAGGTTTGGGAGTCGCGTCGCTCATTGACGGCATCCTTTCTCCAGAATCGTGAGGAAGGAAGGAGCGTCAGGTGCGTCGATGAGTTCCGACATCGAGGATGATTCCATGGAGACCCGCGACATCGCGCCGAGAATGCGGAGATATTCGTTATTGAGGGCTCCGGGAATCGCCGCCACAAAGATCAGGTGCACCTTTGTTTCTTGGCCCGGAATGACGATGCCTGCTTCGCTGCGTCCGGCCGCGATGACAAGATCGGAGACGCTTTCCGAGCGGCAGTGATGCAGGAAAGTGGCGGAGGGAGTCTCCCCGAGGGAGTTGTCGGGTATGGATGAGGCGAGGGTGGTCCTGAGC
>JBAPTI010000014.1:0-1535 GCA_049282095.1 Chthoniobacterales bacterium | reverse complement strand
GTTCTCCATTCTGAGATCCTCGGGTACCTTTGCATTCACCCAGAAGGTGGCATTTGCACCATCAACAATGATCTCCCCATCCCGCGATACCACGCGTCCCCGCTTGATCGTGTACCGGGTTTTCTGGAACCCTTCAACCACTTTCCGGTATTCCCTGGCCGGGTCTACGGAATCCGTCCGGATCGGATAAATGGCAATATCGGCTTCCGCACCGATTCCTAAGTGTCCTTTCCCCTGGTTGATGATGCCGAGTGCTTTTGCCTGCCCTGCCCGGGTCATGACGGCAATATCATGCCAGTCCATCTCCCGCTCAAGAGCACACAGTGATGTCCTCCCCTCGGTATCAGCATGGAGCGTAGCACATTCCTCATCCCGGTACCTCTTGCTCATCAGGAGCCCTATCACCTCGGGATACTTCACGAATGGAGCACCATTGGGATTATCCGTTTCGAGCAGGCACTGCCAGGGATTTTTCGTGAGAAGCGCCAGTTCAAGACCAATTGCCCACATTATACAGTTAACTGCACTCTTCTTGGAGTACGTTACCGGTATGATACCGGATCCTGTTTCAAGCTCCACATCATGGTTGCTCCACTTGTTATGGTGGAGGCAGTGGAGATTGAACTCCATGGGTCCGTCAGCGGTCATGGTCATGGTCCGGCAGAACATGATCTGGCCCATGTCCATCACAATCTGGGGTTTGCTGTTGATCGAACGGGTAATCTCTTCTGCCTTTGAACAGATGTTGCGCCATGTCCCGCCACCGTATGCATGGAACTGCACATGGGTGGCATACAGGGTCTGGCGATCGGGGTTTAAATCGGGCACGAGCTCGAACGTATCTAGGGTGGTCTGGTAATTCCCGGGCTTTCCCAGGTTGTTGCAATGCAGGTGCACCGAATGAGGGAGCCGGAGGAGCTCGTTTGCCCGGATCAGGGTGCTTATGATCTCAGCAGGTGTTACCTCGAAGTGCGGAACCATTTCATGGATGCTGGTTAAGTCCTCCCCCCAGCCCCATGCTTCAGTTCCACCAGGGTTTGTCAGTTTGATCCCGTAGCCCTTTACCGCGTTCAATGTCCAGCCGACGATAGCAGCTGCCTTTTTTATGTTCTTCTCCCGTACGGCATCCATGACTGCCCAGTTGCCGTCAAAGAGGGTGTTTGCCATCATGTCCTGGTGAGGAGTCGCCGTGAATTCTTCATGGGTGTGCCGGGCTTCAAGCGGTGCCATCGCACCTTCAAGCAGTGTCGTATAGCCCATTGCGCTGTACCGGTAGCTGTTCCCGAACGTGGTGGGGACGTAGTACCCGCTCGTTACATGCATCTTTCCACGCCGCTGCGTTCTTCCCGCCCTCATATCTTCAGGGCTCATGTAACGCCCGAAATTCACCTTGGTCCCGCAGACGTGGGTATGTGAGTCAATACCGCCAGGCAAGGTGAGGCATCGTTGGGCATCAATCACCTGTGCCCGATCGGAAACTGATTCCACGATCCGTCCGTCACGGATCGCGATGTCCAGGATTTCACCGTTGATGC
>JBAPTI010000013.1:0-50609 GCA_049282095.1 Chthoniobacterales bacterium | reverse complement strand
GAGATCAGCACAGCGACCAATTCCACCAACTCGGTGCTGGTTACTGACGCAAACTCTCTCTGGAGCAACAGCGGCACGGTGACTGTCGGAAACGCAGGCAGGGGGTCGCTCCTCGTGACAAATGGTGGCTCTGTTATTTCCTCGAACGTGATCGTGGGCAGCCAGAGTAATTCCACCGGTTTGGTTACGGTAGCCTCGGGGGGATCTCTCCGGGCCACCAATGTCTCGGTTGGTGCGGCAGGCAATGGAACCCTCACCGTGGCTGGCAATGGCACGCTGAGCGCAAGTCAGATCACGATCGCCTCCTCGAACAACTCCACGGGCAACCTGAATATCGGCGCTTATGGAGGAAGTGATGCCAATGTGACCGTTGGTGCCTCGACGATCACCTTCGGTTCCGGATCCGGAACGCTGAATTTCAACCAAGCGGATACCCAGTCCAATGCGATCACGATCACCGGTTCCAATGCCACGCTGGCCCAACTTGGAAGCGGCACGACCATCCTGTCGGGAAGCAATGGCTACACCGGCACGACGAGAGTGGAGGCAGGTCGTCTTGTCACCATCTCGAGCAATGCCCTTGGTGGCAGCAGTGTCTCCCTCAATGGCGGTACGCTCGATCTTCTCAACGCCCTGACGGTGAGTAACTTCACGTGGAACAGCAGTGCTCTCCTGATGATCGATGATGCGGACGGAGGGACAAACTACCTGACTGCCACGGGGGACTTTTCCTTGAGCGGTTCTGGAACCAACACCTTTTCCCTGAAGAACTTCACCCTGGGTGTTGATCCGACGAAGCTGATCCAGTTTGGAAGCAGTTCCCTTACCTCGACGGATACCAATCTCTTTGCAGCAAGCGGCCTCGCGAACTACGCCTTCAGCATCACGAACAATGCCCTCTACATTTATCTGACGGCACTCGCCGTGGATGGGACGACGGTGATTGCTTCCGGCGATCGTGATACTTATCCCCTGATCGTCTTTGGCACCAACTCGACCCTCGTGATCGACACCAATGCCACGCTGAATATCCAGACCAATGTGACGGTCTCCAACAACAGCACGGTCATGGTGAGGAATAACGCAAACTTCTCCGCGACCAACACGATCACGGTCAACAATGGAAGCACGCTGGCCGGCTCCGGCACGGTTACGGCACAGGTCGTCGTGAACGGTCAGCTGGGTGCAACGAACTCAACGGGTGGCCTGACAATCAACGGCAATCTTTCCTTCGGCACGAACGGTGCCTATCTCTGGAATCTCTACAGCAATAGCACCGTCAACCCGGGCACCAACTACAGCGCCCCGGTGGTGGTGAGCAGCAATGCTTCCTTCTCCAACGGCTCATCCTTCTCGATGCTCTTTGCCCCGGCTGTCGCTTACTACGACTCATTCTGGTCAACCAACCGGAGTTGGACGATCATGAATGCCGGTTCCTTCACGGGGATCACGAATCTGGCCCCTGCCTTCGCATCCAATTCGGCGCCTGGATTCAGCATTTCCACCTTCAGCATCTCGGGAAGCGGTACGAATCTTGTGCTCCACTACACGGCACCCTTCGTGACAAATCCCGTGATCGGGCCCGGCACGAATGATCTTCCTTCTTACAATACGGCGCCGGCTGATGTCGTGATCACCGCACCTCCCGGCAGTACGGCGGTGCTGGCCAACAGCAACCCCTCGCTGGTCTCGATTACGCTGAACAGCGGCTCACTTCTTTCCCCGACAAACACCGCTCTCCCGACAAACTGCAATGTTACGGTCAATGGCGGCACGATGGGCTTCCAGGGGCCAGGGGTGAATTATATCAACGGGCTTCTCCTCACGGACGGCACGCTCAGTACGGGAAGCAACACGACGGTTGCGGTCCGGAACTTCCTCGTGACCGGGGGAGAGTTGGCCGGTAGCGGCAGCGCCACCTACTGGGCTGACAACTACTACTTCGCGGCAACCAATGATGCCACGGTCAATGCGCGGCTGGCCAATCTCGGGACGGTTGCTAATTTCCGCTCAACGGCGGTGGTGACGACGAACGCTTCGGGTGCTCCTGTCGCACCGGTCATCTTTGAAAACAACATGAGCTACGAAGGTGGCACGGTCATCTCCGGCGGTATCCTTCAACTCGGAGGATCATCAAGCACAAGCCCCGTGACTATCCAGGGGATCATCACCAACAATGGATTCCTGAACTTCGGCTTCAACGGAAACTCCACAACCCCCACGAACGAGGTCATAGGCAATGGTGTGATCGGTCAGGTTGGCACGGGAACCCTGACTGTCGGAAGCAACGGCATCACCGGTTCCTTCACCGGTTCCTTCGCGGCGGCCAACGGCACCCTGGCGATCACCACAAACTCAGCTCTCGGAAGCTCAACCAACTTCTACCTCTCCAGCAACGGTACCCTGCGAGCCACCGCCGGCGTGACCAACATCACCAATGTCAATGTCACCAGTGGCACGGGTATCATTGAGAATGCATCCGGCGGAACGCTTGCTCTGGAGGGCACCCTTAGGAAAAGTGGAAGTGTTCTGGTGCTCGCAGGTGGAAGATTCGATGTGAATGCCCGGATCACGGGAAGCGGTGCTCCCGGTTCCTTCAACTCCGACCTTGTGGTGAGCAACGCATCCGTCCTGCTCGACGCCAGCAGCAATAACTACACCGGCCCCACCACCTTGGTCGCCGGATCGGCTCTCACCAATGGAATCGCTAACGCTCTTCCCTCGGACACCCTCCTCACGCTGGGTGCGACGGGTGATTTCTCGGTCAACCGCTACGACATGGCGGGATACAACCAGACTCTTGCCGGACTCGCTTCGGCCGGCTCAACAGCCAATTTAGTGACCAATAGCGGGGTGGCCAGGACCCTGACGGTCAACGGCGTCCAAGCAACGACCTACGCCGGTCTTATCAGAGGTGATATCGCCCTGGTCCGGGGTGGTAGCGGAAGCACCCTGCTCTCCGGGGCCAATACCTACACCGGAGGCACCACGCTCAATGGCGGCAAGCTGATCACCGCGAACACCTCGGCCCTCGGCAGCGGAACCGCCACGCTCAATGGCGGCATCCTCCAGCTCAATAGTCTGTTGACTGTCTCCGCCCTCAACTGGGCCAACAATGCCGCCGTGATCGCCCTGCCCACTGCTGTTGGCACTGCCAGTTACCTTGATGTCACCGGGAGCGTCACTCTCGGCAACTCGACGGGCAACACGTTCGATATGTCGGGAGCAATGCTCACGACCGAGCCGACCAAACTGCTGGCCTACACTACAAATAACTTAACCGCCGGCATGTTTGCGGTCACGGGTGTCAGGAGTGGCCTGAACTATTCGCTCTATACCCTCGATAACGCACTATGGCTGACACTTGTTTCAACGGATCTTCAGGTGTCCGGCCCCAATAGCTTCAATACCTATCAAATCACCGGGCCATATACCCTCTCCGGACCGCTCGTGGTGACTGGTGTGAACGGCTACACCTTGCAGTATGGCGACCGATATCAGTTCATCTCGGCAACGGGAGGACTCAGCGGTGCCTATAGCTCCATTGAGATGCCGACCAACTACCGCGGTCGCTTCTTGTTGGGTAATAATAACACCACCGGCACCCTCCTTGTTGCGCCAAGCAGTTACACCCTGCTGGCGGCCAACCGCAACCAGACCAACGTGGCGACGGCGCTCAACAGCTTCATCCCCTACACCAGCGGAGACCAGATGGTGGTCTCCATGTCCTTGGATAGCCTCACCGCCTCCCAGTACAACCAGGCCTTTAACGCGATCATGCCTAACTTCTACCAGCAGATCGCCACCATCGCCTTCAACAACGCCAACGCCCAGAACATGCAGCTCGTCCAGCGCCTCTGGGGACTGCGCGTGGCCGAGGGAGGGGGATTCAGCATGAGCGGCCTCGCCGACAACATGCCCATCCTCGAAGGACAGGGAGATGGCAAAGGAGTCCAGGACTCCAAAAAAGACATCCTCCGCCCCGGTCTTGATAACCGCTGGGGGATGTTCGTCGATGGCAACGGCATCTTCGCCCAAGCCAACAGCGGCAACATGCTCCCCGGCTACAACTCCCAGAGCGGAGGAGTCACAACCGGCCTCACCTTCCGCGTGAATCCCAAACTGTCCGTGGGTGCCTACACCGGATACCAAGGGACCTACACCAAGAGCGGAGCCGACGGCTCCGGTCTGGGAACCGGAAGCCGACTCATCGACAACGCCGTCCGCTTCGGAGTCTTCGGAACCTACGGCCAGAAGGATGGCAAGGGCCTCTTCGTCAATGCCCTTGCCGGAGGCGGATACCACAACTTCCAAGCCACCCGTGTGATCGAGTACACCGGCATGAACAGGACGGCCAACAGCGCCCCCGGAGCCGGGGAACTCGATACGATGCTGGCCGCGGGCTACGACATCCAGAAGGGCAAGTTCACCTTCGGACCGACCGCCTCGCTCCAGTACACCTACATCGGAGTCAACTCCCTGAACGAAACCGGAGCCCAGAGCCTGAGCTTCAACTCGGGCGGGTGGAACAGCTCCAGCATGCTCTCAAGCGTGGGAGCCCATGCAGCCTACAGCTGGGTGGCCAGCAAGAACATCCTCGTGGTGCCCCAGGTGAACCTCTCCTGGCAGCATGAGTTCATGCAGAATCCCTACGCCATCAGCGGCAATCTGGGTGGAACCAGCCCGACCTTCTCGAACTGGAGCGCCACCCCGATCCGGGACTTCCTCTACACGGGGGTCGGCTTCACCGTGGAGTTCGCGAAGCGCTGGAACACCTCCTTCTTCTACAACGCCGCCGCAGGGAACAGCGATCTCGTCAGCCAGAACATCTTCTGGAGCTTGGGATGCAAGTTCTGAGGAAGAGAGGCAAGATGCTGAAGACTGTTAGGCTGTAGGCTATTAGGCTGTTAGGCTGTTAGGCTGTTAGGCTGTTAGGCTGTTAGGTCAGAGGCCGAATCCGAAAAACGTCCCCGCCTCCCGAAAGGGAAAGCGGTTTTTTTTGTTGGTGAGTTCGAATCGTTGAAACCACGAACGCCACGAAAGAGGCGAGCGGTCAGGAAGTTCTGCCTTGGTTAGGATTTCGTGGATTTTGTGTTTTGTCATGCCCCCCCTTGGCGCTCGTGGCGACCTTTGCGTGAAATATTTCCTCCACCCGCTTCCTACTTCGCCGTCGACGGGGAGGGGAGTCCGCCCACTGCGCTTCCTGCCATGACGCCATGTCTGGCAAACCAGCCCTGAGGGGTTTCGATCGCGTAGGTGACGGCCTGCGAGGCGCTGGGGACGGGGGTCTCGTCGAAGGGCTTGAGTTCGTGGATCTCGAAGATCCTGCCCGAGGGGCCTACATAGGCGATCGAGAGCGGGACGGGGGTGTCCTTCATCCAGAAGGCGACGGGTTGTGGCCGGGGGAAGACAAAGAGCATCGCCTCGTTCTCGGCGAGGTTCGTGCGGGACATGAGGCCGCGTTCGCGGGAGGGGTCGTCGGCGGCGATCTGGGCGGAGAGGGAATTCGTGCCGAGGGTCAGCGTGGCCTTGGGCAGGTCGAACTGCGGCTTCGGCGCCGCCTGAAGAGGCAATGCCGATAAAAAAACTGAAAGCAGAAGCGGAAGCATGTTTCTCATAGGGATGCCGTAGAATGCTTCGCGATCATAGGCGTGAGCATAAAATAAGAAATTCAGGAAAAGAGATTTCTCATTCTTTCTCTCTGCGTTCTCTGCGCCTCTGCGCGAGATCATTCGGCTCTTCTTGATTTTCCGAGGCAAATTTCTTGCCTTCGACGCTCATCTTTCTACTCTGTTCCGGCCTGCGAATTCCTCCATCCGGGCGTCCCATACCACCCGAATGTCGAATTTCTTTCCCAGATGGGCCAATTGGCTCCCGCTCCAGCTGCTGGTCTGCGTGCTGGTTGTCGGCGCCCCCATCACCCTCGGGGTCTGGTATTACTTCACGCCGAAATACACCCGGGTCGGCTATCAACCCGACCAGCCGGTTCCCTTCTCCCACGCCCTCCACGTGAAGCAGCTCGGGATGGACTGCCGCTACTGCCACAGCTTCGTCGAGGTGGCCGGCCACTCGAATCTCCCCGCCACCCAGACCTGCATCAACTGCCACGGCGAGGGCAAGATCCTCTCCAACAGCCCCCGCCTCGCACCGGTCCGCGAGAGCTGGAAGACCGGCCAGCCGATCCCCTGGGTGCAGATCCACCGCCTGCCCGATTACGCCTACTTCAACCACGCGGTCCACGTGAACCGCGGGGTCAGCTGCTACAGCTGCCACGGCGCGGTCAACGAGATGAGCGTGGTCTACGAGGCCGAGTCCCTGAGCATGAAGTGGTGCCTCGACTGCCATCGCTCCCCCGAGAACTTCCTCCGTCCTCCCTCGGAGATCTTCAACATGGACTGGCACCCCTCCTCGGCCGCAGAGCAGCGTGAGCTGGGCACCAGGTTCAAGGAGGAGTGGAAGGTCAACCCACCCGTCAACTGCGGAGGCTGCCACCGATGAAAAAGATTTTCCAACATCCCGCGCGTGACGCGAAGCCGACCCTCTGGAGGACTCAGGGAGAGCTCGAGAATTCCGCGGCGTTCAACGAGTCGCTTGCGCGCGAGTTCACCGATGCGGCCTCGGGCCGCGAGGCAGGCGAGGGTCTCTCCCGCCGTGATTTCGTCCGCCTCATGGGAGCCGCCACCGCGCTGACCGGCGTGGGGCTGACCGGTTGCCGCCGTCCCGAGGCGCACCTCGTTCCCTTCGCCAAGAGCGCCGAGTGGACGGTTCCCGGGAAGTTCCTCTTCTACGCGAGCGCCATGCCGACCCCGGCGGGCGCCGTTCCGCTCATCGTCACCACCAGCGATGGCCGCCCGACCAAGATCGAGGGGAATCCCCTCCACCCGCTCAGCAACGGCTCGACCGATGCCTTTGCCCAGGCTTCCGTCCTCGATCTCTACGACCCGAACCGTTCCAAGGAGATCAAGCACGACTCGCTGACCGTCGGTCGCGGCGATCTCGACAACCTGCTGGCCAAGATCCGCGCCACCGCGGGATCCAACGCCGGCGACGGCCTCGCGATCCTCGTGGGCAGGGAGAACTCCCCCACCGTCGAGCGTCTCCGGGCCGCGCTGGTCCAGCAGTTCCCCAAGATCCTCTGGGTGCAGGACGAGGCGATCTCCTCACGCGGCGCGGAGGAGGCCTTCGACGTCCTGTTCGGCGCCGGAGCCCGTCCCGCGTGCGATGTGGCCAAAGCCGATGTGATCCTCTCGATCGGCAGCGATTTCCTGAACCCCGCCGAGAGCGGCTTCGGTTTCGCCAACGGCTTTGCCAAGCGCCGCGATCCCAAGGGGTCGATGAACCGTCTCTACGTGGCGGAGAACCACTTCTCCCTCACCGGCGGCATGGCCGACCACCGCCTCCGCGTCCGGGCCTCGGAATACGGCGACTTCGCCGCCGCGGTCGCCTCCGCTGTCGCCGCCAAGACCGGTGATGCCGGCCTCAAGGCCCTTGCCTCGGCCTTCAAGGGCACCGGTGTCACCTTCGATCCCGCCTGGATCAAGGGAGTGGCCGACGATCTCCTCTCAGCGAAGGGGAAGAGCCTTGTCCTTGTCGGCGCGCAGCAGCCCGCCGCGGTCCGCGCCCTCGTCATCGGGATCAATGCCTCCCTTGGCAATCTCGGCACGACCATTTCCGTCCGCCAGACCGGTGCCAAGCCCGCCGCGAAGCTTTCCGATCTCTGCGCCGCGATCAAGGCCGGCTCGGTCAAGACCCTCCTGATCCTTGGCGGTAATCCGGTTCACACCGCCCCCGCAGGCCTCGACTTCGCGAACCTCCTGGCACGCGTTCCCGAGACGCTCCATCTCTCGCTCTTCACCGACGAGACGAGCAAGGTGACCCACTGGCAGGTGCCCGCGGCCCATTATCTGGAGAGCTGGGGCGATGCCCGTTCCCTCGACGGCACGGTCTGCTCCGTCCAGCCGATGATCCTTCCGCTCTGGAACGGAATCTCCGCGATCGAGATCCTCGCGTCGCTGGCCGGCGAGAAGATCGACGGCCCCTCCGCGGTCCGCGCCACCTTCGCCTCCTACTCCAAGGATGCCTCCGACGCCGCCTGGCAGACCTTCCTGAAGAACGGCTTCGCCGCCGCAACGGCATGGCCCCTCTCGGCACCGGTCTTCAACCAGGGTGCCGCCCTCGCCGCCGTCCAGTCGGCCAAGGGGATTGCCTCCGGGGAGTTCGAGGTGGTCTTCCTCCGCAGTTCGAGCGTCGACGACGGCCGCTACGCCAACAATTCCTGGCTCCAGGAGACGCCCGATTTCGTCACCAAGCTCGTCTGGGACAACGCCGCCCTCGTCAGCCCCGCCGACGCCAAGGCTCTCGGCATCAAGGATGGCGACTGGCTGCGGATCACCGCCGGCGACCGATACATCGATGCCGCCGCCCTGATCGCTCCCGGCCATGCCGACCGCTCGGTCAGCATTGCCCTCGGCTACGGCCGCAACGGCGTCTCCCACGTGATGGAGAAGGTCGGATTCGACGCCTACCCGCTCCGCGATTCCTCCTCGCTCGCTTACCGCGGCGGTGTCGCCGTGAAGGCCCTGCCCAAGGATGCCTACGTCTTTGCCCGCACGCAGGAGCACGAGAACATGGAAGGGCGCAACATCGCCCGCGAAGGGACGCTCGGGCAGTTCAGGGAGGAGCCGAACTTCGCCTCCGAGATGGATGGCGAACTCCCCAAGCCCGTATCCATCTACCCGAATCCCCCGCTCACCGGCGATCTCCAGTGGGGTCTCTCGGTCGATCTGAATTCCTGCATCGGTTGCAACGCCTGCCTCGTCGCCTGCCGCGCCGAGAACAACGTCCCCGTCGTCGGCAAGGATCAGGTCCGCCGCGGCCGCGACATGGCCTGGATCCGCATCGACCGCTGGTTCGCGAGCGCCGATCACAGGGAGGAATCCCTCGAGATGATCCCGATGGCGGTGATGTGCCAGCAGTGCGAGAGCGCTCCGTGCGAGGCGGTCTGCCCGGCCAACGCCACCGTCCACAGCGAGGAGGGTCTCAACCTGATGGCCTACAACCGCTGCATCGGCACCCGCTACTGCGCCAACAACTGCCCCTGGAAGGTCCGCCGCTTCAACTGGTTCGACTACAACGAGCGCCCCCTCGACCAGCTCTACTACGGCCCGCTTGCGCCGAAGGGAATGGCCGACAGCCTCAAGATGGCCAAGAACCCGAATGTCACCGTCCGCATGCGCGGCGTGATGGAGAAGTGCACCTTCTGCATCCAGCGCATCGAGGAGGCCAGGATCGGCCGCGCGGTGAAGGCCGGCGCCAGCGACGTCACCAAGACCCCGCTCCCTGCCTTCAAGTCCGCCTGCCAGCAGGCCTGCCCGTCGGAGTCGATCGTCTTCGGCAACATCAACGACCCGGAGAGCGCGGTCTCCAAGGCCAAGGCCAACGCCCGCACCTACTCCTCGCTCGCCTACCTCAACACGCGTCCGCGCGTCACCTACATGGCGAGGGTCCGCAATCCCAACCCGGCGATGCCCGGAGCCGATCTCGTCGGCGCCGCCAACCGTCGCCCCGAACACGCCTAACCGAGCATGTCCGCAACCACTTCCAACGAGACCGCCGCTCCCGACCTGAGCGCCATCGCCCGCCCGCCGCAGGTGCTCAACAACCGCGGTCCGCTCTGGGTGACCGACGCGGTCTGCTCGATCGTCGAGGGGAAGACCCCGCTCTGGTGGTATGCCGCCATCTCCGTCTCCGGCGCCTTCGCCGCGATCGGCGGAGCCTGCATCCTCTACATGATCGTGACGGGCGTCGGCGTCTGGGGTTCCAACAGCCCCTGCTTCTGGGCCTGGGACATCACGAACTTCATCTTCTGGGTCTCCATGGCCCACGCCGGATCACTCATCTCCGCGCTCCTCTTCCTGACCCGCCAGAAGTGGAGCATCTCGATCTCCCGCGCCGCCGAGGCGATGACCGTCTTTGCCATCGTCTGCGCCGGCGTCTATCCGGCGATCCACATCGGTCGCGTCTGGTTCGTCTGGTTCCTCTTCCCCGTGCCCAACAGCTACGGCATGTGGCCGAACTTCTCGAGCCCGCTGCTCTGGGACGTCTTCGCGGTGACCAGCTACCTGACCGTCTCCTCGCTCTTCTGGTTCGCCGGCATGATCCCCGATCTCGCCGTCCTCCGCGACCGCGCCACGACCAAGATCCGCAAGTTCGCCTACGGCCTTGTCTCCCTCGGCTGGCTCGGCACCGCCCGCCAGTGGCGTCACTACGAGATGATGTATGTCCTGCTGGCGGGGCTCACCTCGGTCCTCGTCGTCACCGTCACCACGATCGTGGCCAGCGACTGCGCCACGTCGGTCGTCCCCGGTTGGCACGCCACCATCTTCCCCTTCTACTTCATGGTCGGCGCGGTCTACAGCGGTAGCGCCACCATCCTGACCCTGCTCATCCCGCTCCGCGCGATCTATCCCCAGCTCAAGGAACTGATCACCCCGTCCCACCTCGACAAGGTCTGCAAGCTCCTCCTGATGATGGGCTCCTGCGTGGCCTACGTCTACGTCTTCGAGCTCTTCAACGCCTGGTACAGCGCGAACCCCTTCGAGCGCGGCGCATTCTGGGAGCGCTTCACCGGCTGCTACAGCTGGTATGCCATCACCTGTCTCTCGATCAACCTGACAATCCCCCAGCTCTTCTGGTTCAAGGCGGTTCGCCGGTGCCTGCCGCTTGTCGTGCTCCTGGCGATCCTCTGCAATGTCGGCATGTGGTTCGAGCGCTTCATGATCGTGACCACCACGCTCACCCGCGACTTCCTGCCCTCCTCCTGGGGGAATTTCCACCCCACGATCGTCGACATCCTGACCGCCACCGGAACGGTCGGCATCTTCTTCACGCTCTTCCTGCTCTTCATCCGCTTCGTCCCGATCATCAACATGAGCGAGCTCAAGGCCGCGCTTCCGGGATCACAACCCAAGCACTCAACCGGGGAGGGACACTAAGATGAGCCATCACCTTCCTATCTGCGGATCCAAGGAGGAGCCGCTCCACGCGATCGGAGCACGGTTCGACACCCCCGACCAGCTTGTGGCCGCGGTGAACCGCCTGCGTGCCGAGGGCTACTCCGCCTACGAGTGCTACACCCCCTATCCGGTGCACGGACTCGCCGAGGTGATGCGCCTGCCCAAGTCGCTCCTCAGCTTCCTCGTGCTGGGCGGCGGACTCACGGCCATCCTGATCGCCCTCTCGATGGAGCTTGTCCCGAGCACCCTGATCTACCCGCTCGTCGTGGACGGCAAACCGCTCAATCTCTCGGCCCTGCCCCAGTATGTGCCGATCGTCGTGGCGCTCACGCTGATGATCGGCGCCATCGCCGCGGTGACGGGAATGATCATCCTCGGCGGCATGCCCCGCCTGAACAACCCGATGTTCGCCTGGGATCTCTTCGCCAAGGATGCCTCGCGCGGCTTCTTCCTCGCGATCGAGGCCGATGATAAAAAATTCACCACGGCCGGAGTGACCGAGCTTCTCGATCAGCTTGGGGCCGGCGATGTCACCGCCATCCATTTCGAGGAGGAATCCAAGTAACGCCATGAGCCTCATCCGCTACTTCATCCTTCTCCTGACCCTGCTGGTCATCCTGGTGGTCTCCATCGCGGGATTGCGCGGCTGCAAGACCAAGCGCCCGCCGATCGAGATCTTCCCCGACATGGTGCGCCAGCCCAAGGTGAAGGCCCAGGTCCCGAGCGGATTCTTCGCTGACGGACGCGGCTCCCGCGAGCCGGTCGCCGGGACGGTTCCCGTCGGCTACAGCGAGCCCGTGAAACCCACCACAGCATCATCGGCTTCCACTGCTTCAAATGGCGCCGTCATGAGCGGTCCCTACGAGGTCGTCATTTTTTCCGGCAAGGAATGCTACGCCGACACCGGAAAGAACGGCACCAACTGGGGTAACGGACTTCCCTTCAACGCAACCATGGCGACCCTCGAGCGCGGCCGCGAGCGTTACCAGATCCAGTGCGCCGTCTGCCACGGGGATACGGGCGCCGGCAACGGCATCGCCACGAAGTACGGTCTTGTCGGCGTCGCCAACCTCCACCAGCAGCGCCTCCGCGAGATGACCGATGGCGAGATCTACAACACGATCGCCAACGGCAAGAACACGATGCTCGGCTACGGATCGGTGATCCAGGTGCCCGACCGCTGGGCGATCGTCGCCTATGTCCGCGCACTGCAGCGCTCGCAGAACGCATCGATCAATGACGTCCCGGCAGCAGAGCGCGCGGCCCTGCAGGGAACCAACGCCGCCTCCACCCCTGCCCAGCCCTGACCGATGAGCAACGAGCAGACATCACTTCCGGCCCCGGAGACCTTCGACTACAAGCATGTCGGGGGCCGCTTCGTAGGCCTCTGCCTGACGGCGGTCGTCACTCTCATCATCACCCTGGTGCTCGGCCTGGGTGACCCGAAGCAGTTCGCCTTCTCCTGGCTCTTCGCCGGAAGCTTTTTCTTCACCCTGCTGATCGGCTCCCTCTTCTGGGTCGTGGTCCATCACGCGGTCGACAGTGCCTGGAGCGTCGGCATCCGCCGTCAGCTCGAGAACATCTCCTGCCTGCTGCCGCTGCTGGCGCTGCTGCTCGTGCCGCTCTTTTTTGTGGCGCCGCTCGTCTGGACCTGGATGGCAGCGGATCCCGCCCACGACCATGAGCTGGCCGAGAAATCAGCCTACCTCAACGTCAACTTCTTCTGGCTGCGCACGGCCTTCTACTTCCTGCTCTTCGGCATCGTGGCCGCGCTGCTGCGCCGCAACTCGATCGCGCAGGACAAGGATGGTGCCGCGATCCACACGATCCGCAACCGCCGCGTGTCCTTCTTCATCATTCCCGTGGGAGCCATCGCGCTCACCTTCTGGTCGTTCGACTGGATCATGGGACTGAACATCCGCTGGTACTCCACGATCTTCGGCATCTACCTCTTCGCCGGTTCCGCCCTCGCGGCGCTCTGCCTCATCATCCTGCTTGCCAACGCGCTCCGCTCCGCCGGTTACCTCGGGCGGGTCCTGACCGCCCAGCACAACTTCGCCTTCGGCAAGCTGCTGCTCGCCTTCACGCTCTTCTGGTCCTGGATCGCCTTCGTCCAGTACATGCTCATCTGGTATGCGAACATCCCCGAGGAGACCGCCTACTACGTCCTCCGCTCGACGGGTTCCTGGAAGGTGCTCGGCATCGTCCTTGTGGTCGGCCACTTCCTCATCCCCTTCACGCTTCTCATCTTCCGTGCGCCGAAGGCGAGCGCTGGCTTCCTCGGGATGGTTGCCGGTTGGATCCTGGCGATGCACCTGCTCGACCTCTACACCATGATCCTTCCCGTGCTGCACCCGGAGGGTTTCCACCCCGCCGTCCTGGACATCGCGGCAGTCATCGCCATCGGCAGCACCCTGGGTGCCCTCTTCCTTAAGAAACTGGGCGATTCCCCGCTCTGGCCTTCCCGTGACCCGCGCCTCGCCGAGGCGGCCAATTACAACGACTGATGACACACCATCACGAGACATCCCATGAGAGCGCGACCGGATCGCGCGGTCCCGGCATCCTGCTCGGCGTGGCCGTGCTGATCCTGCTCCTGATCGCGGCCGCCGGCGCCCTCTGGATCAACCGCTCCGGTTCCGCCACCGAACTCGAGGATGCGGCGCGCTCCGCCGAGCGGACAAAGAACCTCGCGGAACTTCAGGCGGCCGACAAGGCGGCCCTCACCACCTACGGATGGAATGACAAGGCCAAGGGAGTTGTCCGGATTCCGATCACGCGCGCGATGGAACTGGTCCTCCCGACGCTGAAAACCGCCGCCAAGCCTTCCCAGCAATGAGCGAGAACATCTTTCCCCATCATCACGCCGAGGAGGATCGCGGAACGGCCGCGACGCGCGCCGTCGACGCCTCCGTGCGCCTTCCGGTGCTGGTTCTTTTCGGCAATGCCGTCCACTGGCTGGTCGTCGCCTCGCTGATCTCCTTCATCCTCTCGGTGAAGCTGATCGCCCCCGGATTCCTCGGTGGCGTTAGTTTCCTCACCTACGGCCGCCTCGCGCCGATGGCACGGGATCTCTTCCTCTACGGATGGGCCTCCCAGGCCGCGCTTGCCGCCGGCATCTGGCTGATGGCCCGCCTGAGTGGACGGCCTCTCGGGGGGATTCTGCATTCCACGCTCCTGGTCAGCGCCACGGTCCTCTGGAACATCGCCATCCTGCTCGGAACGCTCGCGATCTTCGCCGGTTACAGCACCGGGGTGGAATGGCTCGAGTACCCGAACTGGGCCTCGGCGATGCTGCTCCTCTCCTTCCTGCTCATCGGCATCTGGGCGGTGCTCCAGTTCGACCGCCGCGCCAACGAGCGCGCCGAGGTGGCCCAGTGGTTCCTTGTCGCCGCCTTCTGCTGGTTCCCCTGGGTCTACGGCACCGCCAACCTTCTGCTGACCTGGAAGCCCGTTCAGGCCTCCGCGCAGGGACCGATCCAATCGTGGTATTGCGGAAGCCTGCTCGCCCTCTGGCTTCTGCCGGTGGCCATCGCCGCCCTCTATGCCTTGATGCCCCGCCTGCTCGGTAGCCATCTCAACCGCCGCAATCTGGCGACCCTCGGATTCTGGATGCTGCTCCTGCTCGGTGGATGGAACGGCATGGAGCGACTCATCGGCGGCCCTGTTCCCGCCTGGATGACCTCGGCCGGCGTCGTGGCCGGAGTCCTCTTCCTGATCCCGGTGCTGATCGTCGCGATCAATCTCCTCGGCATGAGCGCCCAAAAGAGCGCCGATAAGAACAGCGATGTTGAGGAGGGTGTGGTGATTCGATTCCTGAGGACCGGGATCTATGCGTTGATTTCGATCGGAATCCTGGGAGCCCTCTGCGCGCTGCCGGAGATCAGCGGTGCTCTCCGCTTCACCGCCGTCACCGAGGCCAAGACCCAGCTCTGGATTCTCGGGGCGATCTCCTTCCCGCTCTTCGCGGTGCTCTACGAGTCGTTCCCCGCCCTGCTCGGTCGCGACTGCTGGTGCGCCTCCCTCTCCGCCCGCCACTACTGGCTCACCTTCTCGGGGCTCTGGCTGCTGGTCGGACTGATGCTTTTCGGGGGTCTCTTCACCGGACTCGCGCTGAACGATCCCACTGTCTCCTTCCTCAACATCACTTCCTACTCCTATCCCTTCCATGTCCTGGAGTGCGGGGCGCAGCTCCTGCTGCTTGCCGCTGCGGTGATCCTCGGCATCAATCTCTCCCTGGCCCTTGCTTGGGATTACCTCTTCCTGAAGAAGAAATAACATGCACCGCCTACCGACACTGCTCAGCGGCATCTTCCTGGTCTTCCTCACCTCCTGGCTCGGGCTGGTCGCCTATCCCGTGCTCGGATTGGGCCGCCTCTCCCCGGTGGCCGATGCCGACACCGGCGGCACCCTCCCTCCCGTCTACGGCGGTCAGGCGGTGGCCGGACAACGAATCTATGCGACCGAGGGGTGCGTCTCCTGCCACAGCCAGCAGGTCCGCCAGACAAGCATCACGCAGACCGACATCGAGCGCGGCTGGGGCGTCCGTCCCTCGGTGGCCCGCGACTATCTGCGCGACAGCACCGCCTTCCTCGGTTCCCGCCGTCTGGGTCAGGATCTCTCGAATGTCGGCGTGCGTCTTCCCGACGCCGCCTGGCACTACAAGCATCTCTACCATCCCTCCTCCGTCTGCGAGGGGTCGCTCATGCCCTCTTACAGCCACCTCTTCAGCCTCCGCAAGATCCAGGGGCAGCGCTTAGACGAGGCGCTCAACCTGACCGGTGCGGATGCCCCGAAGCAGGGTTACGAAGTGGTTCCGACGGCGGAGGCGAAGAACCTCGTCGCCTATCTCCTCTCCCTGCGTCATGATTATCCCCTGCCCGAGGCTCCCGTGAAGAAAGCGGGTGCCGGGCCGGCCAAGTAAAACGATCCAGAACGATCAGCCGTGAATCACGATCAACACAATCACAAGCAGGAGAGCGGTGGAGGGGAGTCCTCCGGGAATTCCGGTGCACCCCTCTCTCCCTGGCTCGTCGGCGCCTTCATCGTCGCGATCTTCTGGGGCGGCTTCTACCTCGCCTTCAACAGCGGCGGGTTCCGCCAGGATGTCTACGAGTCCAACGCGGTGAGTTGGGCCGGTGGCGGCACGCAGGCCGCCGCGCCCGTCGATCCCAAGGTCGTCGGCAAGCGCCTCTACAGCCAGAACTGCGTCGTCTGCCATCAGGCCAACGGACAGGGTGTGGCCGGTCAGTTCCCTCCCCTTGCCGGAAGCGAGTGGGTCAACGGCGGCGACAAGCAGGGTGAGAACCATCTCGTCCTGCTGATGCTCCACGGCCATCAGGGGCCGATGCAGGTCATGGGGGCCAACTACAACAACGCCATGCCCCAGTGGAAGCAGCTCAGCGACGACCAGATCGCCTCGATCCTCACCTACATCCGCTCGGAGTGGGGGAACAAGGCCTCCGCCGTCGACCCCTCCTTCGTCGCGAGCCTCCGGAAGGAGCACGCGTCCCAGAGCGAGGCCTGGACCCAGGCCCAGTTGCTGGCCATCCCTCCCGCCAAAGGCACCCAGGCCCCCGCCAAATAAGTTCACACGATGAGAGAGTTTTCCTTCCGCCGCCCGTTCACCCGGATCCTCTCCGGGGCGTTCCTGCTGCTGCCGGTGCTGGCGGCCTCCTCGCTCATGGCGGAGCAGCGCTCCGGCAATGTCTACCTCCTTCCTCCCTGCGTCACGACGGTCGGCGAGCAGATCGACGACCTGATCAAGATCATCTTCTGGCTCTGCGCCGCGATCTTCGTGCTGACGCAGGTCACCTACGTCTACTACCTCATCAAGTACCGCCGCCGTCCCGGCGTTCCCGCCCACTACAGCCACGGGAACAACACGCTCGAGATCATCTGGACCACGGCCCCGACCCTCGTCTTCCTGGCGCTCGCCATCTACGGCAACCGCATCTGGGAGAACATCCACCGTCCCGCGCCCGAGAACTCGCTCGTCATCGACGTCTCCAGCTACCAGTTCGGCTGGGACATGCGCTACCCCGGCATCAGCGGGAAACTCGCCCCCATGGATGTCCGCAAGATCGGCCCCGAGAACCGCTTCGGAACGGATCCGGAAAACCCGCTCACCGCTCAGGATGTCGTGGCGCCCGAACTGGTCATTCCGGTCGGCAGGCCTGTCCATCTCCTGCTCCACGCCCGCGACGTGATCCACTCCTTCTACGTTCCCGAGTTCCGCCTCTATCAGGACTGCGTTCCGGGCCGCACGATCGCTTGGGTCTGGTTCCAGGCCACCCGCACGGGCGAGTTCCAGTTGGCCTGCAACCAACTCTGTGGAACCGGTCACTACAACATGAAGGCGCCGATCCGTGTGGTCACCGAAGAGGAGTTCCAGAAATGGCTGACCCCCCGTCAGCAGAAGAACGCCGGCCCGGCACAGCCTGCTCCTTCAGCGCCTTCAGCCCCCCAGGCCGCTTCCACGGCTCCAAAGGCCGCCACCTTGACCGCATCTCCCGCAAAGAATACCCTCTAAGCCCATGAGCGCTTCCGTCACCGCCGACAGTCACGCAGCCCACGCCCACCATGGCGATGACCATGGCCACGGCAAGCCCGGGATCATGCACTGGATCTGGAACACCGACCACAAGGTGATCGCGATGCAGTTCCTCGTCTCTGCAGTCTTTTTCCTGCTCATCGGCGGCGCCATGGCCGTGGCGATGCGCTGGCAGTTGGGTTTCCCGGGTCATCCGATCCCCGTGCTCGGACATCTCCTTCCCTCCGGCATCGTCAATGACGAGGGAGCAATCATGCCCAGCGGCTACAACGTGCTCGTGACCATGCACGGGACGATCCTCGTCTTCTTTGTCGCGATGCCTCTCCTCATCGGCGTCTTCGGCAACTTCCTCATCCCGCTTAAGATCGGCGCCGGTGACATGGCGTTCCCCGCACTCAACGAGTTGAGTTACTGGCTCTTCGCGCTCTCCGGCGTGATCATGATGGCCTCCTTCTGGGTGCCGGGCGGCGCTCCCGGCACGGGTTGGACCGGCTACGCCCCTCTCAGCAGTGTGGCCGCCTACAACCAGACCCCGATGGGACAGACGCTCTGGTGCGTGGCTCTCTTTGTCAACGGACTCTCCTCGCTGACCGGAGCCGTCAACTACATCACCACCGTGATCACGATGCGCGCCCCCGGCATGACGATGTTCCGGATGCCGCTCCCCGTCTGGGCGATCTTCCTGACGGCGATCCTGCTCATCCTCGCGATCCCCGTCCTCTCGGCCGCGGCCGCACTCATCATCTTCGACCTGAATCTCGGAACCAGCTTCTACAAGCCCCAGGGCGGCGGTCAGCCGCTGCTCTGGCAGCATCTTTTCTGGTTCTTCGGCCACCCCGAGGTCTACATCCTGATCCTCCCCGCGATGGGTCTGACCTCCGAGATCCTCTCGGTGAACTCCCGCAAGCCGGTCTTCGGCTACAAGGCGATGGTCTGGGCAATGATCGCGATCGGCTTCCTCGGCTTCATCGTCTGGGGACACCACATGTATGTCAGCGGCATGAACCTGACCCTCAGCGCCGCCTTCTCCGTCTCGACGATGGTCATCGCCGTGCCGAGCGCCATCAAGACCTTCAACTGGATGGGCACCATCTGGCGCGGATCGATCCACTACACCGTCCCGATGGCCTTCGCGGTCGCCTTTGTCTCGATGTTCGTGATCGGCGGTCTCTCCGGCATCTTCATGGCCTCCACGCCGGTCGACCTCTTCGTCCACCACACCTACTTCATCGTCGCCCACTTCCACTACGTCCTCTTCGGCGGATCCATGTTCGCGATCTTCTCGGCGATCTACTTCTGGTTCCCCAAGATGACGGGCCGGATGTTCGACAACACCCTCGGCTGGATCCACTTCTGGATGACCTTTGTCTTCTTCAACCTCACCTTCTTCCCGATGCACAATCTCGGCCTCGGCGGCATGATGCGCCGCATCGCCGACCCGACCGTCTACGACTGCCTGCGCCAGCTTCAGCCGCTCAACGTGGTCTGCACGATCGGCGCGATCGGACTCGGACTGGCAACCATCCCCTTCGTGGTGAATCTCGTCATGAGCCTCCGCAAGGCTCCCGACGCGCCGGCCAATCCCTGGAACTCGACCACCCTCGAGTGGACGCTCTCCCATCCGATCCAGCACGGGAACTTCCCCGTGACGCCGACCGTCTACCACGGCCCCTACGAGTACAGCGTGCCAGGTCTTCAGAAGGACTTCCTCCCGCAGAACGAGAAGGCTCCCGCCCACGTCACGCTGGAGGCCCACTGAGTCCCGCCATGGGCCCGGGCACCGTGGAAGCCACGAACTCCGGCGCCGGGAACCCGCACCTGACGGGATCCCGGGCGGTTCACCGCATCGCGCTATTCGGCGCACTGAGCACCTTCCTGCTCATCGTCGTCGGGGGACTCGTCACTTCGAAGGGAGTCGGCATGTCGGTGCCGGACTGGCCGACCACCTACGGCTACAACATGTTCCTTTTTCCCTACTCGAAGTGGGTGGGGGGCATCTTCTGGGAACACTCTCACCGTCTCATCGCCTCGGGCGTGGGACTGATCACCCTGATCCTCGCAGCCGTCGCTCTCTGGAAAGAAGGACGCGCCTGGGTCAAGTGGCTCACCATCGCCGCCGTGATCCTGGTCTGCGTGCAGGGTCTCCTGGGGGGTCTGCGAGTGACACTCTACAAGGATCAGATCGGGATCTTCCACGCCCTGCTGGCCCAGAGCTTCTTCGGTCTGCTGCTGATCATCACCGCCGTCACGGGGCGTGGCTTCCTGAACGGAAAGTGGACCCACGATCCGGCGGCCGGATCCCTAAGGTGGCTCTGCGTGGCGGCCCTGCTGCTCACCTATTTTCAGTTGGGAGTGGCCGCGACCATCCGTCATCAGCATGCCCCGCTCGCGATCCGTGACTTTCCCGCCGCCTACGGCACGCTGATCCCCGCGACCGATTCCGCCTCCCTGGAGAGGATCAATGCAAAGCGTGCCGCCGACCGGATCGATCCCGTCAGCGCAGGGCAGATTCACCTCCAGCTTATCCACCGTGCCGGGGCCGTCCTCCTCTTCATCGTCGTCCTGATTTTCACGACCAAGGCCCTGCAGGTGACGCCGCTCGGTCACTGGCTTCGCGGATGGAGCCTCCTCTGGGTCGGCGCGATCCTGCTTCAGATCCTGCTGGGGGGAATGACCATCTGGTTCAACAAGGCGGCCGATGTCGCCACGACCCATGTGGCGCTCGGGGCACTGCTCACGGGATTTGTCATCCTGCTCACCTTCCGGCTTTTCTGCTCCGCGGAGGGGCACGCCCGCCCAGTCACGGCATGAGTGCTGATTCCACCACCCCCGCCACCAACGAGGCCAAGCAGGCCACGATCCTTTCCGATCTCGGGGAGCTCTCCAAGGCGCGCCTCTCCCTGCTGGTCCTGATCACTGCCCTGGTCGGCTTCCTGCTCGGATGGCACGGCCCGATGGATTACATCCTCCTGGGCGCCACCCTGATCGGGACGGCCCTCAGCGCCGCCGGTGCCTCCGCGCTCAATCAGTGGCTCGAGCGCGACCTCGATGCCCTGATGCCGCGCACCCTCGACCGGCCGCTTCCCGCGCGCAGGATGCATCCCTCCGATGCCTTGCTCTTCGGTCTGCTCTGCTCCGGAAGCGGGGTGGCCCTGCTGGCCCTGATGGTGAATCCGATCACGGCGTTCCTATCCTTCCTGACCATTCTCATTTACGCCGCCCTCTACACGCCGCTCAAGCGCGTGAGCGAGCTCAATACCTTGCTCGGTGCGGTGCCGGGAGCCCTGCCACCGCTCCTCGGATGGACTGCCGCAACCGGCCACACGGGACTCGGCGGATGGCTGCTTTTCCTGATCCTCTGGTTCTGGCAGATGCCTCATTTCTTGGCGATCGCCTGGCTCTACCGCGACCAGTATGCCGCCGCGGGATTCCGGATGCTCAGCACGCGCGATCCCGAGGGTTGGGCCACTTCCTGGCAGTCGCTCATCTATGCCGCCGCCCTGCTTGCGGTCTCCCTCCTGCCGGGACTCTTCGGGTATGCCTCCCCGTGGTATTTTTTCGCGGCCCTGGCCCTGGGGGCGGCGATGCTCTTCATGGCGGGGGATTTCGTGAGAACACGGACGGCCTCATCGGCGAAGAGGTTGTTTTTCGCCTCAATCATCTACCTCCCGCTTCTCCTCGGAGCCCTCGTCGCCTTCCGACTCTAAGATAGCACGGATTTCATCCCATGACCGCACCGAGACGACGTCACCAATACCTGATCCTGGCCGGATTGTTGCTTTTTGCGCTCGCCCTCTGTGCCCTGGTCGTGGTCATGATGTTACGCCGCGGCCCAGCCGTGGCTTACTGATTTCCGACCGATTTTCCCAAGATGAACCAAGCCGCCTACAACGACGCTTCCCTCTTCCACGCACCGCAGCCCGAGGCGCATGACGATCATGCCCACGCGCACCCGCCGACACCCCCGTCGATCTGCAAGCTCGGCACGATCATCTTCCTCTGCTCCGAGGCGATGCTCTTCGGCGGGCTCATCTCCGCCTACCTCGTCCTGAGGCAGGCCGCGGGATGCTGGCCCCCCGATTTCGGTGACGGCATCCATCTTCCTCCGATGCCCAAGCTCCTCACCGGCATCAACACGGTGATCCTCGTCGGCAGTTCCTTCGCCTACCACTTCGCCGAAGTGGCGGTGAAGAAGGGCAAGTCCGGCGCGGGTTGGATTCTTGCCGCGGCGCTCATGGGTGCGACCTTTGTCGGCATCCAGTGCATCGAGTGGACCGAGCTCTATCACGAGGGGCTCTGGTTCGACAAGGGGGGCATCTACGGATCGACCTTCTTTGCCCTCACCGGATTCCACGGCGCCCACGTCTGCATCGGCGTGCTGCTGATCCTCTGGTGCTTCTATCTTCAGGTCACCAAGCGCTTCTTCACGCCGCAGCGCCACGTCGCCCTCGAGAATGTCGGTCTCTACTGGCACTTCGTCGATGTGGTCTGGGTCTTCCTCTACGTGATCCTCTATCTCGTCTGATCAGGGGCATCCCGTGAGCAAACAACCGCAGCGCCTGCCTCTCACGGCATGGGTCGTTGCCTTTCTGGTGGCGGTCGTGCTGATCACGGCGGCCGCAAGGATTTTCAAGGCTTCCGAGCGCCGGGACATCGAGGAGACGGCCCCGCTAGGGAATGTGCCCGAGTTCCGCTTCACCACCCAGGAGGGGAAGCCGCTGACCCGCGCCGACCTGCTAGGGAAGGTCTGGGTCGTCGACTTCTTCTTCACCCGCTGCCCCGGCCCCTGCCCGGTGATGACGTCCCGCATGGCGGAGGTTTCCCGGGCCCTGAACAAGACCAAGGATGTGCGCCTTGTCTCCGTCTCGATTGATCCGACCCACGATACCCCGGAGGTGCTGGCGCAGTACGCCTCACGCCTGAATGCCGACCCCGGCCGCTGGATCTTCCTGACCGGTCCGCAGAAGGAGATCGAGGACTTCACCCAGCGAGGGATGCTTCAGGTGCTGGCCAAGGATCCGAACAACGTCCCGACCCACTCGACCCGCTTCCTCGTGATCGACCGGGAGGGGAGGATCCGCAAGAGCCGGAACCTCGATGAGCCGGAACTGGTCCAGAAGCTTTTCATGGACATCGGGGGACTGCTCAGGGAACCTATCTCAAGAAACGCCTCCCCGAAATAACCCCGGGGACGCACGCTTGCCATGAACATCGCCAAGATTCTCACTGCCGCTCTCTGGTTCGCCGCCATCACGGTGGCGGGTGCCTGCCCTGATTGCGCCCTCAAGAGTTCCGGCGGCCTGATCGAGCCGCAGACCATGACCTCGAAGATGGCTTTCTCCTCCAGCACACTGCTCCTGCTCGGCCTCGTTTTTACGGTGATCGGCCTCATGGTCGCCTACCTGATCAGCTACTGCCGTCAGTACGACCGCTTCCGTGAGTATGAGGCCCGGCGGGAGGCGCGGGCCGACGCATGAACGTCAACGATCTCCCGGCGGTCAACGCCACGCTCAACAGCCTCAGCACCCTGCTGATCCTCACCGGCTGGGTCATGATCAGGACCGAACGGAAGGTGGCCCACGCCGCCTGCATGATCGGGGCGATCCTCACCTCGGCCGCCTTCCTCGCCTGCTATCTGGTCTACCATTTCCTGAAGGCGGGACATGTCACCCACTTCACCCACCCGGGCTGGCCCAAGACCCTCTACTTCTTCATCCTTGGCACCCACACGCCCCTTGCGATCATTGCACTCCCCCTGATCATCCTGACAGTGATCCCCGCGATCCGTCGGCGTTTCGAGGCCCACAAGCGGATGGCCCGTTGGACGCTTCCCGTCTGGCTCTATGTCTCGGTGACCGGGGTTCTCGTCTACTTCATGCTCTACGTATGGTTTCCATCCGCGAAGATCTGACCGGGCAGAACCGCCCACCTGAGGGATCGGGGATCGAGCGCACGGGGATGCTCGATGCCTTCGCCCATGACACCCGCGAGGATATCCTTGTCCTCGCCATGTTCGAGACACGCCCCTGGGAGCACGGTGAGCGCCAGTTATGGCAGCTCCAAGAGAAGCTCAACGCCTACGTCTCCTTCATCCTCGACGGCGAGATGAAGGAAAACTTCCCCCACCTTGCGGGGAAACCCGTCCGCATCGAACTGCGCACCTCCCACGAACCCTCGGAGAGGGCCCTCGGTTTCCTTGGGCGCGCCCGGGACCAACTTGGACTCCAGCAGATCGGCCTCGAGGTCGTTCTGATCGGGGAGCAGGTCGAGGGATGCTGCGGAGGAGGAGCCTCCCAAGGCGGCTGCTGCGGGGGTGGTTCTTCCGGGCCGGAACCCGAAGCTCACGATCAGGGCGGTTGCTGTGGCAGCTCATCCGCCCCGTCGCCCGAAACCCGCCGACCCGAGGGTGGCTGCTGCGGCGGCCACTGAGCGGAAGGAAAAAGGCAGAATGAAGAATGAAAAAACGGGAACTGCCGACATCTTCACCGTGTATCGTGTGCATTTTGTGGCCATGACCCGGCTTAAGATGCCCCGCTAATTTTTTATGGAGTTCAGCACCACAACGACGCGTCCCAGGGATGTCGACTGGAAGAGGGCGGCGGCGATCCTTTACGGCGACTGGGGCACGAGCAAGGCCTACGTCATCGGTCTCGCCTTCGCGGTGGCCGGTTACAGCTCGCCGTGGCTTATTGGCGCGATGTGCCTGCTGACGGCGCTGGTTGCCTACAACTACATCATCATCTGCCGCCATCATCCCAACGGGGCAGGAGTCTACGCCACCGTGCGTGACCGTTCGGAGATCATCTCGATTGTCGGTGCTTTCCTTCTGGTTGCCGATTATGTGGTGACCGCGGCCGTCAGCGCCTTGGCGGCCTTTCTTTACCTTGGCGTTCCTCACCCCGAATGGTTTGCCGCGGGTTCGATCCTCCTCATCGGCGCCCTGAATTTCTTCGGTCCCAAGCACACCGGAGGCCTTGCGGTGCTGGTCTCGGTGCCGACCGCCATCGTCGTCATTCTTCTTGGAATCTTTGCGATTCCTCACCTTGGCGAGGCTGTGGCAAACACCCAGCCTCTTCACGGCGGTTTTGCTCATAATTGGGCGGCGTTCGTCGGCATCGTTCTCGCTCTGTCCGGAATCGAGTCGATCGCCAATGCCACCAGCGTGATGCAACTCGATCCGGGAAGCACCCTTGCAAAGCCGAGTGTTTCCAAGACCGCCACCAAGGCCCTGGTGGTGGTGATGATCGAGGTCTGTCTCTTCACCGCCCTGCTCGGCCTTGCGATGGCGGCGTTGCCCGGCATGGTGGTCTCCCATGGAGAGGTGAATGCTCCCGGATCCGAGGGTGTGCGCGATTACATGCTCCGCTACATGGGTCAGGTCTTTGCCGGGAATGTCTTCGGTTCCGCAGTCGGTAACATATTCGGGTGGGTGATCAGCGGTGTCTTTGCCTTTCTCCTGCTCTCCGCAGTCAGCACCGCGATGATGGCGCTCAGTTCGATTTCCTTCCTGATGGCGCGCGACAAGGAGCTGCCGCCGATCTTTTCCAAACTGAACTCCTTTGGAGTGCCAAGAGTGGGACTCCTGTTTGCCATGCTGATTCCGGCAGGCCTCGTGCTGGCCGTCAGTGACATGGCGGGCTTGGCTGATCTTTACGCCGTGGGCGTGGTCGGCGCGATGGCGACGAACCTCTGGGCCAACAGCACCAACAAGAAACTCCCGCTCAAGACAACCGAGCGCTCGCTGATGCTCTTCACGTTCTTGGTGATGGCGGCGATCGAGATTTCCCTTTTGGTGGACAAGCCGAACGCCAGAATCTTTGCCTTCACCGTGCTTGCCATCGGATTGGTCCTGCGCGGTCTGGCCAAGGAGAGCGTGGAGCGGAAGCGCAAGGCCGCGGATGATGCCGCCATGGAAGCGGCGGTGCTTGCCGTGGAGCAGGCGGCAAGGACGCGTCCCGCCGAGACCCCGAAGCCTCCCGCCGAGGGGGCGAAACCCGCAATCCATCACACGGCCCCTCCCGTCGTCCGCACCTACAACGGACCGATCCTGGCCGCCGTTCGTGGCATGGGCCGCACCCTCGATTTTGCGGTCAAGGAGGCCCAGGAAAACGGCCAACCGCTCTACGTCCTCTTTGTGAGGGAACAGACCGTGATCGCCCCCGGAGACCGCAGGAGGAAATGGACCGAGGACAAGCAGGCGCGTGAGATCTTCGAGTCACTCCGCGACAAGGGCCTCGGGGAGACCATCATCCCCTGCTATGCGGTCAGCGACGCCCCCGCACACACCATCGCCGACCTCGCCTCCACCATCGGTGCCGAACGAGTCCTGCTGGGCGCACCTCAACGCAGTGCCCTCATCCACATCCTCCGCGGAAACATCATCCGCGAAGTGGCCGCGCTACTACCCGACGATATTACCCTCCTCGTTTGTGTTTAGGTCCTTTGGGCCATAGCGGTGTTGGTCTTCACTCGCCGTAGGTTTAACTACGGCTTCGCTTGACCGCCTGGCTCTGGCCTCAAATTCCCGTCACACAAACCATCCCAGGGAATCAGAAATCCCCCTTCCGGGTGGAAAAAACCATCATGCTCGGTGTGATGAAGAATTTCTTGGCGGTTCGAGATTCAGGGTCGGATTTTTAGTTTGGATGAGTTTTTGAAAGAGAAAACCGATTAAGCAGCTTGCCAATATTAAATAGATTACTTAAAGATTACGACATGTCTCGACCTCAAAATCCCTTCCGCTTCGGGGATCCGGTTCAGGGGGATTACTACATGCCCTTGCCGGAGTTCGACCGACTCGTCTCCCAGTTCCAGGAGAATCGGATCCACACCGTTCTGATCGGACCCCGACGCTTTGGGAAGACCTCCTTTGTGCTCCGACTGCTCGAGGAGTTTGAGGCAAACGGGAAGGTCTGCCTTTTCGTCGATATCTTCAACATCACCTCACACCGGGATTTTCTGCAGCAGATCCTGCGGGCACTCCGTGCCAAAAAAACCTGGCGGGAGAAGCTTAGAAGTTGGATCGAGACGATCCCCCGGCTCCGCCCCAGGCTGAGCATGGAAAATGACGCCTCCTCGGGCCTCCCCTCTTTTTCCCTATCCACCGACATCACCGAGGATAAGGACGTGAAGGAGACCATCCTCGATGTCTTTGCGGCCATCGAGAGACTCGGCGATCGCGTCGTGGTCGCCATCGATGAGTTTCAGAAAATCGCCGAGATCGAGGATGGCGGATGGCTGGAGGCGACCCTGCGCACACAGATGCAGCAACTTCCCAACACGACCTTCCTCTTCACCGGATCAAGGAAGAGCGTCATCAGCGACATGCTCAATAACCAGTCCCGGCCCTTCTACCGCTCCTGCCAGACCCTGGACTTCCCATCCTTCGGGGAAGAGTTCATCGATTGGATCATCGGCCGCTTTGCCTTGGTCGGGATGGAATGTGACCGCGATGCCCTGCTCGATTTGCAGAGACAGGTCCAGAACACCCCCAACTACCTCCAGATGGCCTGCTTCCATCTGGTGGCCATGGGCGTGGAACGCGTGGGCAAAGAGGAGATCGCAACGGCCCTCCGCATGATCGTCGCCCAGAACTCCTACGCCTACCAGACCCTGCTCAATACCCTCACCGCAACCCAGCAGCGCTCACTCCGCCTCGCAGCCAAAGTCGGCTCCCAAGTCTTCTCCAAGGAAGTGCTCGAGCGCTATGAGATCGCAAGCCCCGCCGCGATGGCTTCCGCCATCAAGGCCCTCAAGGACAAGGAGATCCTCGACGAAGGAACCGCTCGCGGCGTTGTGATCTTTGACGACCCGCTCTTTGCCATCTGGCTTCGGATGGAGTTTCCGGATTAGAATCAAAGCAATATTTAACAACGATGCCGACGCTGAACTGGATTGGAAAAGAGGCCGTGGTGAACCATCACCAGCAGGTGCCCTTTCATTTGCTCAAGGATGTGCCTGATCTCGGGTGCGGCGATCCAGGGACCGGGAATCTGATCCTTCAAGCAGACAATCTCGTAGGACTGAAGGCATTGCTTCCCTGTTACGCGGGCAGGGTAAAGTGCGTCTGTATCGATCCTCCCTACAATACAGGTGTTGATGAGCGGAATGATGAGGGAAAGCGTTCCGGTTGGATTTACAGCGATAACGTCAACAGTCCGGAAATCCGAGAGTGGTTGAATCGTGTGGTTGGTGAGGAATCCGAAGATCTGACGAGACACGAGAAGTGGCTCTGCATGATGTATCCGAGGCTTTCACTGCTAAAACAGTTCTTGAGGGATGATGGTGTCCTGTTTGCCCATATCGATGAGGTTGAGTACGCCAATCTACGCCAACTGCTCGACGAGATCTTCGGGGTTTCAAACAGGGTTGGCACGATGATCTGGCACAATGCCACGGACAACAACCCGACCAACATCGCGATCGAGCATGAGTATATCCTCTGCTATGCGCGCAATAAGAATGCGCTTGCTCCGGAATGGAAGTCGCAGAATCTGGCGGTGAAAGAAAAGCTTCTGGAAATAGGTGGGAACTTCATAAGCCAGTATCACAACCAGCTGGAGCGTCAGGCGGAATACACCAAATGGTTCCGTGACAATAAAGACCAGCTTTGGCCCTTTGATAGATATAAGTTTATTGATGATGGTGGGATTTTCACTGGAAGTCAGAGCGTTCATAACCCTGGAAAAGAGGGTTACCGCTATGATGTGTTCCATCCTGTGACAGGCAAGCCATGCACCCAGCCGATGATGGGATACCGGTTTCCTCCCGAGACAATGGATCGATTGCTCGCGGAAAAGAGGATCATTTTTGGAGCCGATGAAAACAAAATCATCGAATTGAAGGTGTATGTCCGTGATTACCGGGCAAAGCTTGCCAGCCTGTTTGAGTTGGATGGCAGGGTCGGCACCAACGAAATCAAAGAAATCTTCCCAGAGAGCAAACGACCGTTCGATTTTCCAAAGCCGACCGCTCTCATCGAAGAGTTGCTAAGTTTTACTACAAGCGGCGATGACATCATCCTGGATTCTTTCGGCGGATCGGGAACAACGGGTCATGCCGTTGCAAAGCTTAATAGGGCTGATGGAGGAGACCGAAAATTCATTCTTGTGGAGATGAAGCCGATGATTGCGAGAGAGGTCACGTCAGAGCGCATCAAGCGCGTTATGGACGGTTATAAGGACTCCAAGGGGGTTCAGGTTGAGGGCCTTGGTGGTGGATTCCGATACTGTGAGCTTGGCGATTCACTCTTTGACGAGACGGGTTCCATTCGCCCCTCGGTCAAATTCGCTGACCTGGCCCGCCATGTCTATTTCTCTGAGGCCGGGGAACCGCTGCCTCGGGAACGGGTGCCGAACTCTCCATTCCTCGGAGAATGCCGCGGCGTGGGGATCTATCTGCTCTTCAACGGAATCCTCGGCGATAAGAGCGCGAGCGGCGGGAATATGCTGACGCGTGCGGTGCTGGCAAAGCTTCCCCCGTTTGATGGCCCGAAGGTCATCTACTGCACCGGCTGTCTCCTTGGGCGCGACCGACTCGCGGCGGAGCAGATCATCATTCGCCAGACCCCTTACGAGATTAGAACCGCATGATCGCACTCAAGCCGTATCAATCCCGAGTTCTTGAGTCTCTGGAGCAGTTCTTCCGTGAGACGTCCCGTGATGGTCGTCCCGAAAAAGCCTTTCACTCAGTTCAAGAAAGGAATGCCCAGCAACCGCTCCCCTATCTACCGGTTCATGCCGAGGGCCTTGCCGCCGAGATGCCCTATGTCTGCTTGCGCGTCCCAACGGGAGGAGGGAAAACCCTCTTGGCCTGCCATGCAGCAGGTCTAGCGCTAAAGGATCTCCTCCATGCGGAGAGGGGAGTCGTTCTCTGGCTGGTACCGAGCAATACGATCCTTAATCAGACCGCCGATGCCCTCCGAGATCCGAGACATGATTACCGCCGTGCTCTAGAGCTGGCCTGCGGTCCAGTAGAGGTAATGACGATCGAGGAGGCGCTTCAGCTCTCCCGTGCCACCGTGGAGGGGCGCACGGTGGTGATCGTGGCCACAATCCAGTCCTTCCGCGCGGAGGACACCACGGGGCGCAAGGTCTATGCTCAGAACGGAGCCTTCCAGGAGCATTTTCTTAACCTCCCCTCGGATCGAGTGAGTGATTTGCTTAAGGGTCCGAAGGGGAAGCCTATTCCCTCGCTGGTGAACATGCTCCGTCTGCGGCGGCCAGTCGTAATCGTGGACGAGGCGCATAACGCCCGCACCGATCTCAGCTTCACGACCCTCGGGAGTGTCCTCCCCTCGTGCATCCTGGAGTTCACGGCGACCCCTGCAAGAAAAGGAACTCTCTCGAATGTCCTTCATCGGGTCTCGGCGGCGGAGCTAAAGGCTGCCCAGAGGGTGAAGCTGCCCCTGCGTGTCATCACCCGACATCCGAGTCAGAAGGAGACACTGCTGGCTGAAGCGATCACACTCCGCTCCGATTTGGAGAAGCTGGCTCTCGCAGAATCCCAGAAGACCGGTGAATACCTGCGCCCGATTATGCTTCTGCAGGCTGAGACCGTCGCGGAATGCGAGCCGCTCCGTAAGCGACTGGAAGATGACTTTGGTATCTCCAAGGAAGAGGTGAAGATCTCCGTGGGAGCTCTCGATGAGCTGCCAAGTGCCGAGGAGATCCGCTCACCGAAGTGTCCTGTTCGATTTCTGGTCACGGTGCAGAAGCTGCGTGAGGGGTGGGATTGTCCCTTTGCTTATGTGCTCTGCAGTCTCAAGGAGTCCCGCTCTGCCACGGCCATCGAACAGATCGTCGGGCGTGTGCTCCGCCTCCCAGGCGCCAAGACTAAGCATCATGCTGATCTCAACTGTTCCTATGTCTTCTCGGTATCGCCCTCGATCACGACGGTGCTTGCCGAGCTGCGAGATGCCCTGGAGAGCAATGGATTCACCAAAGCGGAAGCGGAGAGGATCATCATTCCAGTGGAGCAAGGTGCCCTGCCGCTCGCCTCTCAGCCTCGAACAATCGTGCTGTCACCTTCGGAGATCAATACCACTGCAGTTGCCAAAGAGGTAACAGCGCTGCATGGAAAAATCCGTGTCGACGAAGCGAAGGGAGAAATCACAGTGCTCGTCCCTCTCGATGAGGAAGAAACGGAACGCCTCATCCGCTGTGTCTCCACACCTGAGGCAAAAGAACGAGTGAAGGAGACGGTGAAGCTGGTTCGTGAAGCGGAGAAAGCCTTTGGCGGCACAGGTGAGACGCGGGAGCCTTCAGGCTATGAAAGGCAGCTGGATTTCATCGTGCCATTACTCTGTGTGAATGAACAGGGGAGGCTTCTGGAATTCGAAAGCACGTTTCTCATGGAGCATCCGTGGAAGCTGAGTGCAAAGGACGCCGCACTAGCTGAGAGCTACAATCCTACCTATCGCCCGAAGGGCAAATCAGGGACGCTTGATGTCGATGGTCGGGGGGCAGTCGAATCTGCCGTGACGGCTGAAGCTTTGGAATCCGACTTCGTCGTGACGCTCCATCAGCAGGTTCTTCAACTGGGTGGGACCAGTGATTGGACGCTTGAGGCGCTAGTGAGTTGGCTGGATCGGAATATCAATCATCAAGACATCCCTCCCGGAGAGTCTGCGGAATTTCTCCGTAAAGTGATACGGGGTCTCATGGCGCTGTTTGAGATCAATGATCTCACCGTTCTAGCTCTTGATCGCTACCGTCTTCGTGATGAGGTGGAGCGTTGTATCGAGAAGCATCGTAAGCAGGAGAGGAAGGAGGCTCTTCATGATTGGTTGCTTCCAGGATCAGCTCTCTCTGTTACGGAGGATCGAGCAATTAATTTCAAGACCATGGGCTATGAGCCCAGCTGGCTTTACGACGGAGGCTTTCAATTCAAGAAGCACTACTTTGGAACAAAGCCTGGTGAACTGAACGAGAAGCGTTCTGATGGAAAACAGCTGGAGGAGTTCCAGTGCGCCCAGTATCTGGATGGTCTCCCTGAGGTGGAGTTCTGGTTTAGAAATCTCTCGAAGAAGGCTTCCTCCTTCCGCTTGCAGACTTCAACGGATTGGTTCCATCCGGACTTTGTCTGTAAGCTAACGGATGGACGGATCCTTGTTGTGGAATACAAAGGGGAGCATCTCTGGGAAGGGGCCGAAGAAAATAGGGCCGTTGGTGAAGTCTGGGCCTCTCGTAGCAATGGCAAATGCCTCTTTGTGATGCCCAGGGGGAATGACCTGGCTGCGATCAAAGCATGTATCTCATAGAGGGACGCCTTCCTGAGTTCCCTATCAAGTCATCCCTTCAAATCCTCATTCCCTGGTGAGTTCGCAGGAGTGGGCGGCGAAGCCCGCTCCGAAGGCGGTGAGCCAGAGGTTGCGGGCTGGAGTTTTCAAGGCCTCCTGCAGGGCGACGAGAACGCTCGGGCTGCTGATGTTGCCGTAACGCCTGAGGACTTCACGGGTTTCGGTCAACTGATGGTCCGGAAGTGCTGCCTCAAGCGCCTCAATGACATCCCGGCCGCCGGTGTGGGCGATGACTTTCTCGGGGACGCACGAGCGGAACCCATAGAGTTCCTTCACGGCTTCCGCGGCCAGTGAAGGCACGGAGCGGTGGAGTTGGTTTTTGAGTTTTCCGTTGGCATTCACGAAGCGGATCTTCTCACGGTGCTCCGGCTTGTGGAGTGTCCGGAAATTCGAGAATCGGAACTGATTGCCAAGGTTTTCAGAGCGCCAGAGGCACGCGGCGGCACCATCTCCAAAAAGACAAAGGCTGATCAGGACTCCTGGATCGTCATCCACATAAAAGGCCGCCGAGGAGATCTCGACGGCTACCGTGGCGATCAAGGCGCCTGGTTTTGCAGCAGCTATCCCACGAGCCGCCTCCAGCATCGGCAGGGCCGCCCCGCACCCCAGACCGAGGAGGTCCTGAAGGAAAGCGTCCGGACGCATCCCGAGTTTTTCGGAGACATGGCTGGAAAGACCAGGGCAGAGGTAGCCGGTGCAGGTGCAGATGAGGAGTGCGTCGATTTCAGAGGGTTTGACCCCTGCCTTCTCACACGCCTTTTGCAGAGCCTGAGCGGCTAGACGAGGGGCGTGTTCTTCAAAGATCCGGTGCAATCCCCCGGCATCTTCCGTCAGCACCTCCGCGATGCGTGGGGGTGAGAGGTGGCGTGTCTCGATACCCGAATCCCCGCAGAGAACCTTCTCCAGAATCTGGCGGGATCGGGGCTTGATGGTCTCCATTGACTCGGAGGAGGAGAGGATCCGGAAGCACTCCTGCTGGGAGTATTCGTGTTCTGGAAAAGCGGTCGCAAGGGATTGGAGGTACATGGGGAGAGTGAATCTTCGGGCCTTAATCTTTCTTACCGCAGGAGTCGATAGAGGGCTCCGTAGGGCAGCAGGTGTGCCGAGGCGGCTATCTCCAGAAGCTTCAGGCCGGGGCGACTGGTCATCACGGGATGGATCATGGAGGCAAGGCTCATGCGGCGTTGGAAATGCCTCAGCTGGGCCGCGTCACTTCGAGCTGCAGCTTCCTCCCAGGAGATCCTTCCCGCTGCGTAATCCACGGCAGGTTGGATGGCGAGATCCGCCGCTTCCAGAGCCATGCTCATTCCGTTGCCGGTGAATGGTGGAATCATCAGGGCGGCATCCCCGATAGAGAACGATGCCAATGCAGTCCTGCCGAAACGAAACCCAGCTACTCCGCAAAAGCTCTCGGGATCCGGAACGGCCTCTTCGATGCGCTTGGCCAGTCGGTGCAGGCCACCGGCTTGCAGGCATCCGAGCAGGAGATTGATTCCCTTACCGGAAGCTGATCCGGCATGAAAGAGGCCGCAGAGATTCACCCTCCCACCCTCGATGCGGGCGAGTCCGGCATATCCCGATGTCCCGACATGCATCTCGAGATCATGGGTCAGTTCCAGCCCCCTCACATGGCATTTCAGTCCGATCCAGGGCGAGGATTGCCGCACGCGACCCGCTGCCCAGACGACCCCTTCCCCGGGCCGGAGGCGGGATTCGGTCACAAGGTTGCCGCCCAGACGCGTGAATCGTTTCTGCAGGCGGTCATCGAGTAGTCGGCGGGAAATACCCCGACCCGAAACACCGATTTCACCCAGTTGGCGGGAATCATTGCGCCAGCATGAGCTCTTGAGCGGAACGGTGTCATCCAGATCGCGGGCGATTCCAAGCCGCTCCAGTGTCTCATCACTCACGCCGCTGAGGAATTCCCCGCAGACCCGGTGGCGCGGGTAACTTCCCGCCTCATGGAGCGTGACCGGAACACTCCTTTCCCTGAGGGCGACCCCGAGGGCGAGGCCGGCTAATCCACCCCCGGCAATGGTGATGGGACGATGCGTGCGGCTCATTTCCTGATGGCCATGAGGCGGAGGCTTCCCCGTCCCGATTCGTATTCCTTCACGTTCCAGTGAGCCGGGTCAAGACCGAGGAGTGAGGGTAGTTCTCCCTTGATAAAACCGGCACGGATGCTGGCCGGCATGTCATGGCGGGTCACTTCTCCCGCCAGCGGGAGAACCATCCTGGCAAGTCTCATGGGAAGCTCTTTGCGGAGGGGCTCGCTGAAAAGGAGAAGGCGGAATTCCTGCAGCTTGCCGCCAAGGGTTCGGAGTGCTTCGGAATCGAAATGGTGGAGGATCAGATTGCCGATGCAGGCATCTGCTTTGCCATCAGTCAGTGTCTCGAGAAAGTTCCCCCGGATCCACCGGATGCCGGAGGGGAGTCCCTCGGGGCGAGCTCTCAGATCCAGCCCGGTAATGATGGCCTCCGGGAGGATGCCGTGCAGTCGATTCAAGAGGTGCCCATCGCCCGCGCCCAACTCCAGAAGAGAGCAGATTTCCACGGAATGCTCACGAAGCATTGACCTGATCCATCGTTCGTTCCCGAGGAAGGCATTGATGAACCGAAGATCCAGCCTGCTCCTGATGGCTCGGGGGTCGGCGGCATCCATTGAGTCGAGCAACTCGGGAACAAGGAGTCGCTGTTTCATGGGATTTAATCAGCGCTTCCCTAGAAAAGCTCGTGACCGAGGACGCTGAGGCAGTAGAGCGCAGCCGTTTCGGCCCGGAGTATCATGGGACCTAGGGTGACGGGGATTGCTCCGGCAGCGAGTGCGGCGGCCGATTCCTCGGGGGTGAAGTCCCCCTCGGGGCCGACCAGTACGGTGACCATGGAGTGAGTAGGGGCCTTCGCCAGAGCTTGATTGATCGACATGGCGCCCGGTTGGAGTGAGGCGAGGAGCAGGAGTCCTTCGCGGGGTTGCCTCAGGAATTCCTCCAGGGAGCAGGGGGTGGTGACGCCGGGAACCTGATTCCGCCCGCACTGCTTGCAGGCCTCGAGCGCGATCTGCTGCCAGCGCTCGCGCTTGCGCTCTGAATTATCTTCGTCGAGGCGCACTACGGTGCGTCGGGTGAGCAGGGGGACGATCGTGGAGGCGCCGAGCTCCACCGCCTTCTGAAGGATCAGATCCATGTTCTTTCCCTTGGGGACGGCCTGGGCAAGCGTGATCGCCGCGCGAAGGGGTGGGGTGATCGTCCGCTCCCCGATCCTGACGTGGCAGTGCTTGCGGTGAACCTCGGTCAGCACCGCATCGGCCACCGATCCCTCACCGTCAAAGATCGTGAGCGCATCACCGACCGTCAGTCTCAACACATCGGCGCAGTGATGGGAGTCCTCGGAACCGAGAGCCGGGTTCTCAGAGGTCCACTGATCCGGTGAGAGATAGAAGCGGTGGATGGACATCGGGGAAAAGGATGAAGGATGAATGATGAATTATGAAGGATGAAGCAAGTGGATCCGAATTGAAAATGGACTGCTAAGCATGTGTCGGAATCAGCGTTTCCCAAGGTTTGGAAGTTTGGATGCCGCGCAAGGCGCGCGAGCAAAGCTGTAGTAAGAGCTACTGCAAGCGAGCGGCAACACAGCGCGGCGCCAAAATTTCAAACCTTCTAATCCCAATCGATGTGATGGGAGAGCATCTTCTCCTCATCAAAGTGGAAGAATCCCCGGAATCTCTTCCCTTCGAGCATTCCCGGCAGCCAGTGGATGTCATCGGCCCACATGTCGTGATACGGGATCGCCGAGGGCTCCATCCAGTGAGGGATCGCTTCTTCGGTCTCGACCGGATCGCCCGCGCACCCGTCCGCGGTGAAGACGGAGCAGTGGAGGGCCAGGCGCTCCCCGTCCACGAACTGAAATTGAAGTTCTCCGCGTTGGGAGAGGTTCAGGGGGGTGACTCCCAGCTCCTCCTCGGTCTCGCGGATCGCGGCCTCGAGTGCCGACTCGCCCGGCTCGAGTCGTCCGCCGGGTCCGTTGATCTTACCCGCACCAAGCCCCCGCTTCTTCCGGATCATCAGGATCAGCCCCCCCTGCCTCACAAAACAGAGGGAAGCCTTCATCGTCGGCTGCCAGTTCCGCCAGAAATCGGGGTCATGGGAATGCATGAGCGTAGGTTACAGGGTTAAAATGGTTAAAAGAGTTAAAAGGGCAGGAATCCAGCTGCAGCCTTTCCTAAGGGATCAGGATCGTTTTTAACCTTTCACCCTTTTAACTATTTTAACCCATGACAGTGACGGATGTCACCGTCATGTCACACTTCTCCCCTTGACCCTGACTGCAGACATCGCACCATAGGGGTTCATGGAAACCTGGAGCGCTTCTCATTTCATCAACAGGGGATTGAGCTGGCTGGAGTTCAACCAGCGGGTGCTCGATCAGGCCCTCGACAAGGAGAATCCGCTGTTGGAGCGCCTCAAGTTCCTATGCATCGTCAGCTCCAATCTGGACGAGTTCTTCGAGGTGCGTGTGGCCGGTCTGAAGCAGCAGGTGCAGATGGGGTCTGTCGCCCTGGCCCCGGACGGGATGTCACCGAAGTCGGAGCTTTCCGCCATCGCGAAGCGGGCCCGCCGGCAGGTCGAGGACCAATACCGTTGCTGGAACGAGGAGATCGAACCGGGTCTCGCCGCGGAGAATATCCGCTTTCACAACTTTCCCGATGTTCCCGAGGCGGAGCGCGAGCACTTCGAGAAGTTTTTCCACAACCAGATCTTCCCGGTCCTGACTCCCCTCGCGATCGACCCTTCCCATCCCTTCCCGCAGCTTCTCAACAAGAGTCTCAACATCATCGTCCACCTCGAGGGGGAGGGGCTCAACACCGACCTCGCCGTCGTCCAGGTGCCCCGGATCCTGCCGCGCGTGGTTCCCTTTGCCCAGCAGAGCGACGAGCAGGGCCATGATTTCGTGTTACTCGGTAGCATCATCCAGCACTACGTGGGGACGCTTTTCCACGGCGTGAAGGTTCTCGGCGCCCATCTCTTCCGCGTCACCCGCAACAGCAATCTCTATGTGGACGAAGAGGAGGCGGATAACCTGCTCCATGCCATCGAGGAGGAGTTGCGCCATGTGAACCGCGGTGCGGCCGTCCGGCTCGAGGTGCAGGAGGACTGCCCCGAGGAGGTGGCCAACAGGCTGCTCGGGATCTTCAATCTGGAGCAGGGCGATCTCTACCGGCACGACGGCCCGATCAACCTGACGCGCCTGATGCCGCTGGCCCTCTCGATCGACCGGCCGGATCTTCGCGACAAGCGCTTCACCCCCGCCATCGTGGTCTCGCTCAACGAGGAGGCCGATATCTTCTGGCATATCCGCAAGGGTGATGTCCTGCTCCAGCATCCCTACGACAGCTTCCAGACAGTGCTCGATTTCCTGGGGCAGGCGGCCGAGGACCCCAATGTCCTGGCGATCAAGCAGACGCTCTACCGCACCAGCTCCGATTCCCCGCTGGTCGCCTCCCTGATCCAGGCCGCTCAGAACGGAAAGCAGGTCACGGTCGTCATCGAATTGAAGGCACGCTTCGACGAAGCTGCGAATATCAAGTGGGCCCGCCTCATGCGCGAGGCAGGGGTCAATGTCATCTACGGCATCGCGGGGCTCAAGACCCACGCCAAGGCGATGCTGGTGGTCCGTCAGGAGGGCGAGGTCATCCGGCGCTACGCCCATCTCGGAACGGGCAACTACCATCCCTCCACCGCGCGTCTTTACACCGACCTGGGTTTCCTCACGGCGCGCGAGGAGCTGACCTCGGACGTGGCGACGATGTTCAACATCCTGACCGGAGTCTCGAAGTTCCCCGGCATGAACGAGCTGATGATGGCTCCCTATGACCTGCGCGAGGGGATGATACACCTCATCGACCGCGAGATCGAACATGCCAAGGCAGGGCAACCCGCCGATATCTTCGTGAAGATGAATGCCCTCGTGGAGGAGAGCATGATCGAGGCGCTCTACCGCGCCTCGCAGGCGGGCATCAAGGTGCGCCTCCTCATTCGCGGCATCTGCTGCCTGCGCCCAGGCATTCCCGGCGTGAGCGAGAACATCGAGGTGCGGAGTCTTGTCGGCCGCTTCCTGGAGCACAGCCGCATCATCCGGTTCGAGAACGGGGGTGCCCCCGAGATCTATCTCGGCAGCGCCGACTGGATGCCCCGCAATCTCTTCCGCAGGGTCGAGACCGGATTCCCGATCCGCAACCCGCGCGTCCACGATCACATCCAGGAGATCATCGATTGGTTCTGGAAGGACAACGTGAAGGCGCGCGTCATGGATTCCGACGGCCTCTATCACCTCCGCGCTGCGGAGGGTGAGCGCTTCAACGCGCAGGAGGAGTTTGTCGCCGATTCCCAGCGCCGTCGCAAGGCCAAGCCGGCCGTCGCGCAGTGAGCCGCTCTCAGGCGAACTGCGAGGCACTAGCAATCTAGGCCATAGGCTATTAGAGCTGCAGTGGTTCCTAGGGTGACAAGCAGCCATGCCGACACCTGTCCATGAATGTTTTTCTCCAACGATTCTTTAGAATGGGAAGCATGCTTCTGGGCGGCCTGCTTATCCTTATCTCGTCAGCTTGGGCGTTCGGAGCACTCTGGTATGATGGGCCCAGTGATGTCATCGCCATCGCCTATCTGCTGGTGGCGCTCACGCTTCTCATTCTCTTCACAAGCGGAAGGCGCATCGCCGGATTCGGAGCAGCCGGACTCGTCGCCTTAGTGACTCTCTGGTGGTTCTCGCTCCAACCCCGGAACGACCGTGACTGGCAGGGTGATGTCGCGAGGGAACCCTGGGCGGAGGTGAACGGAGATCTCGTCACCATTCATAATGTCCGCAACTTCGATTATCGTCCCGACAACAGGAGCGGCGAGAAAGACCCGCGCTGGGAGACACGCACCGTGCGCCTCTCCCAACTCACGGGCATCGATGCCTTCCTGAATTTCTGGGGAGTTTCCTGGATGGCTCACCCCATCCTCAGTTTTCAGTTCAAGGATACCCCTCCGATTGCCGTCTCGGTCGAGACACGCAAGGAGAAGGGGGAGGATTACTCCGCGCTGGGCGGCCTCTACCGCCAGTATGAGTTGATTTATGTGGTGGCCGATGAGCGCGACGTGATCCGCCTCCGCAGCAACTACCGGGATGGCGAGGAGGTCTATCTCTACCGGACCACCATGCCTCCGGCCGAAGTGCGCGAGCGCTTTCTGGAGTATATCCGCTCCATGAACGAGCTTCACGCTCACCCGCGCTGGTACAACGCCATCACCGCAAACTGCACCACGACGATCCGCTCCCAGCGATCGATCGCCGCCCGGAGCCCGTGGGATCTGCGCATCCTCAAGAACGGGCATATTGACGAGATGTTCTATCAGCGCGGCTTGCTCTCCACGGGTGGACTGCCCTTCGGTGAGTTGAAGCAGCGGGCGCTGATCAACTCTGCAGCGATGGCGGCGGATCAGGATCCGGAATTCTCACGGCGCATACGCGCCGGACGTCCCGGCTTCGATGACTGAAGCCGCCGCTGTCGAGCGCTCACCAGGGAGTATCGCGTTTCGTGCCGGCGCCTTTCAACCAACCCGAAAATCTCACCCGCTCGACAAGGGCCATGTGAGGAACGGTGAGTGCGGCAAGCCCCACAAAGACAATCTGCACGAGACGCGCGTCCAGCGGGGTCCCCTCCAAAAAGTGCCATGCCGCGGCTGAGGCGATGAGGACCCCGGCCATCGGGAGCAGCGCGGCCGCGGCAAGCAGCCGGGTGGAAGCCCGGCCGGAGTAGTCGATTGTCCTAAGGATATGGCGGGCACTGTGCATGCCGCAGAAAAAGAGGGTGAAGGAAACAAGCGGTGGAGCCGCTACCGAAAGAAGCGCGATGGACCCCGTCTCGAGTGTGCCGAATTGATCACGCCTCGCGCGCAGGATCACTGCAAGGAGAACGCACGGCAGCCAGATCCAAGCCAGCAGACGGATCAACGGCATCACCGTGTCAGCCGCGTCCTGACCGGCCAACAGGGCGAAAAGCCGGCCCATCTCCCCTTCGTGCAGGAGTGAGGGCAGGATCATGACGCATCCTCCCTGCAGGATCCGAACCGTCAAAGGAGTCCCCTCCGCCGGATCCCCCGAGAAATGAGCAGCCGAGATCACCAGGAACCCAAGCAGGAATCCTGCCGGAGCCATCACCCAAAAGGCCACAACCGCAGCGGCTAGCAGCAGGTAGAGGGCGACAAAGCCGATCCAACCAAGGGGGGTCCGGATTCCATAGAGCCTGTGCGCGAAGATCGTGTCCAACGCCCCGTGGGGAACACCCAGAAGGAGGATGAGGGCGCCGAGCACAATCAACTCGGTTTGCTCGTCAGGACGGCCGATGCCCACGGAGAGCGCGGAGACCAGCAGCGCTGTGATGCTGAAGACCAATCCTTGGATTCTCAGTGCCTTTACCATGACGCCTCCTGCGTGTTGTTGCGCGATCTTCCGAGGCGTGCCAAAACGGCTCCGGGCAGTTCGCTCAGGAAAAGCCCCGGAGGGAGCGCGGTGATGACCGCCGCATAATCGGAGAGACGGCTCCGATCACTCATAAAGCGCGCGATGCGCCGGGGCTCAACGTTACCGAGGAGGGAGAAGAAGATCCCGGGGGCCAGGTCCGGGCGCGACCGGAGAACACGCAGGAAAAGTTCATCCATGGCGCGCTGGATTAACGGATCGGCGGCATGGGTGAGTGGAGCATCACCGCGGGCCACGGCGGCTCCGCACTCGCGTGCCCATCGTTGAATGCGTTGAAAGGCGTAGCCGGTGCTAGGCCGTGCCCCGCCCGCCGCGAGACCTGCGTGAACATAGCCGCTCCCTCGATGAGTCGGGCTGAGCCGTCGGCCCATGGGCAGGATCCCGTGCTCCGATCGCATGACGGAAACCCCCGCCCCTCCGAGCCTCTTCCCGAGGAGTGATCGAAGTGCCGGGGTGAGATCCTCCGCGCTCATGGGTTCGGGGTCAAAGACCGTCGCCTCGATCAGGGCCCTGTTTTTTGAAAACGGGAGCAGGTAAAGGAAGAGAATCCGCGACGGGGTGCTTTCGCTGAAATCCATCAGTTCAACACACTCCGGATCGAAACATTCCTTCTCCGTCACGATTTCCTGCCCCAGGAAAGACTGCCAGAGATGAGGCTGGGGGGAGTCGTGGGGATTCACCGGGCGGGTGTCGACGATCCACTTCGCTGAAACAGGCCCATTGCTGCTCATCACCCTCCATGATCCCTCTTCCCTCACGGGCTCGCTGGTGATGGGGTTCCCGATCAGCAGTTCGGTTCCGGGGGATCGGGCGATCCTTTCACGGGCCGCCGCGTAGAATGCCCCGGAGGGAATCATGCGATAAGGCGCCGCCGAACAGTTCCGGACGATCCGCCTGGTGCCGGTCGAGACCGAGAAAGCATTCCACTGGTGGCTGGCTAGCCCGCTCATCGCCGCGTCGGGATGCCCCCAAAAGCACCATGTGCGGTCGTTGACGTACTCGTGGCGGCTTTCGAGAACGAGCGTTCTCGGGGCCTTCTCACCCAGTTCAGCGAGCTGCATCGCCAGGCTCAATCCGGCGCATCCTCCACCCAGAATGACGAGGTCGGCATCGTTGTTCATGGGAGATTGATTCCCGGCAGACCTGTCAGGCACGAATGCAGGTCGCGTTTGTGGGCGGATCCGGTAATCCAGAATGATTTGTCGTGTGCTGTGCCGGCCAAAGCCACCGTGGAGAGGAGTGCCTTTCGCAGGGAGGAGACCTCGGCGCGACGACTCCAGCAGTCACCACCGCGCGATCGCAGTTCCTCCCCGATGCCATGGTAGACCCTGGATGCGACGAGAATCCCCGCTCTGGCCTGGAGGGGGAGGTAAGAAAGGCCCGCTTCACCGCTGCGGTAATAGTCGTCGGCCAGCGTGAGCAGGCTGAGAATGCCATCCCGAATGGTGTCCCGCCGGTCAATGGCTGGATCAACGAGGTCCACTGCCTGCAAATCGCCGATGAGAGTCGCCGGAAGATAACGCCGTCCCATGGCGGCGTCGGCCGCCACGTCGCGGCAGATGTTGGTCAGTTGCATGGCGATGCCCAGGTCAACGGCGTGCGGAAATGCCCGGGTGTCGTCAACGTCGAGCACGCGACACATCATCAGGCCGACGGTTCCGGCCACCTGGTAACAGTAGCGCAGCAGCGCGGCCTCATCGCGCATGCGGACCTCATCCAGATCCGACAAGGCTCCCGAGATCAGTTCCAGAACAAGCGCGTCATCGATCCCGCATTCCCTCATCAGCGTTAACCCGTCCCGGATGACCGGATCGCGTGATGTCCCGGTCGCGATGTCCCGGCGGGCCGCATCCAGGGATGCGCGGGCTCTCTCCTTCGATCCCGCCTCGTCCGCGAGATCGTCGAGATGGCGGCAGAACGCATAGAGGCGGGTCGCCCGCGCGGCGTGCTTTTTCCCGAGAAGATGCCGGGCCCAATGGAAGCTCCGCCCTTTCTCCTCAAGGACGGCATCCGCCAGATCCAACGCATTCGTTCCGTCGCGGTTGTTCACGCAGTGGCGTAAGGATCAAGGGCCGGGATCATGGAATCCACCACCTTGGCTGAGCAGAGCACGCCGGGCAACCCGGCGCCGGGATGTGTTCCCGCGCCGGACAGGTAGAGATTCCTGATGCCCTCCCCCTTGTTGTGAAAGCGGAACCACGCGGACTGGCGGAAGATGGGTGCAATCGAGAATCCGGCCCCGTGAACGCTGAGGTAGTCGTTTTGGAAATCACCGGGCGTTCTAAAAAACTCGGCCGTGATCACCGAGGAAAGCCCCGGCAACATTGTTTCCCCGAGCGCCTTGACGATACGGTCCCGCAGGCGTGGACCCTCGCGCTCCCAGTTGATGCCCGACTGCAGGTTGGGAACGGGACAGAGCACATAGAAGCTGTCGCATCCGGCGGGCGCGAAGCTTGGATCCGTGGCCGTGGGGCGGTGCAGGTAAAGGGAGAAATCCTCGGCGAGGAGCTTCCGGTCGAAGATATCCTTGAGCAGTTCGCGATACCTCGGGCCCAACCAGATCGTGTGATGCGCCACGTCGGGGTAGTTCCGGGTCGTCCCGAAATAGAGGACAAAGAGCCCCATCGAGTGGCGCGCTCCGGCGAGCTTCATCCGTGCCGAGAGGCCGCTCTCCGCAGGTCTGATCATTTTTCCGTAGAGATGGGAGGGATCCGCGTTGGAAACGATGATGTCCGCGGCAAGCCTCTCGCCACCGGCCAGCATAACCCCCTTGGCTTCGCCATCCTCCACGATGATGCGCTCCACCGTTGTCGACGTGCGTGTCGTGACCCCGTGCCGCTCCATCAGGGACGCGAGCGCGCGGGTGATCGCGCCCGTTCCGCCCATCGCGAAATGCACACCATGGGCGCGCTCCAGGTAATGGATCAGGGAGTAGATGCTGGTGGTGTCAAAGGGGTTCCCCCCCACCAGCAGGGGCTGGATGGAGAATGCCTGGCGCAACTTGGGACTGGAGAGGTGCCGGCAGACCATTTGCCAGACCGTCTCGTGGTTGCGGAGCCTTAGCAGTTCGGGAACCAGCCGCAGCATGGTGGAGAACCGATGGAACGGCGTGGCGGAGAGTCTGGTGAAGCCGATGTCGTAAATGCGCTTCGAGTGGGCGAGCAGTGCAAGGTAACCCTCCTTGTCCCGGGGCTCGATCCGGCCAATTTCGGCGAGGGTTTCCTCCAGGGTGCCGCCGTAGTCAAAGGTTGTCCCGTCGTGAAAGCGGAACCGGTACCACGGTTTCAGCGGCACGAGATTGACGTGATCCGAGAACCGTTCACCGAACAGCGAGAAGAGTTCCTCGAAGAGAAACGGTGCCGTGATGACAGTCGGGCCGGCATCGTGCCTGAAACCGTCGCGCTCGAACACCTGGGCCCGCCCCCCGATCTCCGCACAGCGTTCCACCAGCGTGACCCGGTAGCCTTTCGCGCGGAGGCGTAGCGCAGAGGCGATGCCGCCGTATCCCGCGCCCAGCACAAGGGCGTGATTGCGGGCCGCGCGGGGATCAGAGACGGTCACGGAGCCCCTGGGCAAGTTCCATGAGAAGGGCTCCCGAACCGCCGGGGAGGCCCCCGCTGCGTGAGATTGCCTGATCAAGGTGACGGAGCCCACGCTCGCGGGCCGTGGCGAGGGCGCTCGGGAAGTCACCCTGCCCGGAGGCCTTGAGTGCCAGCACGGCATTGACTGCACGGGAGCGCTCATCCTGGGCGACATCTTCCATGTCATCAGCGATCTGGTAACCGATGGCGAAGTCCTCCGCAGCGCGTCGGGCCTCCGTAACCCATTCGCGTTTTCCGGAAACGAGAAGCGCCATCTCGATCGGCAGGCTCAGGAGGGAGCCTGATTTTCCCGCCGCGATGTTCCCGTAAACATCCATGTCCAGAAGGGCATCCCCTGTCGGGTTCAGTTCGGCGCATTGCCCGGCGATCACGACCGAAGTGCGTTCATGAACCAGGAGCAATAATTCGGGCAGCATGGCTGCGTTGCTGAAATGCGCGAGGGCGGCGTAGGCGGCCGAGACAAGCAGGTCTCCCGCGCAGATGGCGATGTGATCGCCGTAGGCGGCGCAGACGGTTTTCACGCCGCGCCTGCACTGCTCGCGGTCCTGAAGATCATCGTGAATCAGGGAGGCGTTGTGCAGCAGCTCCACGCACGAGGCGATGGTCACGGCGTCGGAGTCCGTGAGACCGAGTGACTTTCCGGAAGAGAGGGCAAGCCGCGCGCGGACACGCTGACCGCCGGAGGCGAGGTGATAGGCCGCCGCTCCCGCGGCGTCCGAGAGACTCTCCTGCTCCCGCTCGCGTTCGGGATGGATGAGGTCCATCATCCGGCTTTCCACGAGATCGATGAGATCCCCGGCGTGCCCGACGCCCGGAGCGCATGGGGTAACTGAGGGAAGCATGGGATGGTCCGGAGAGGGTTTGATTGAAGTTCGGGTTGCTCCGTGTGCCTTTGTTGAGGCACACGAAGCCGGGCCCGACCGGGTATTAATGCTTGTGTGATTCCGTCTCGCTGACGGCTGCCGTCCAGATGATGACGCCGAAGGCGATCTTGTTGAGGACATCGGCTAGGTTGTAGGCGATGTTCAGCCCCTTCATGCTCTCCTCGGGACTGCTGCCGGTGAGGTATCCGACGTAGTAACCGATGGGATAGATGGCCCAACCGAAGGTGACGATCAGGCGCATCAGCCTGAAAGCCGACTGGACCGACGGCGGCGCCTGGCTTGCATTGATACGGCTCGCCTCGCCGAGGAAGATTTCAAACAGGATGAAGGCCCAGCCGAGCATTCCGATGATGAATGCCGGCATGACTCCCATGTAGTGGGCCTCACCGAGGTATCCACCGATGAGCATGACCAGGGTGCCGATGATGAGGCGCCAGAAGACCCCTGCGGGCACCTTGGTAATGGCCGAGAGGATCAGGTAAAACTCGACCATCAGGAGCGGCACGGTAATGAGCCAATCAATGTACCTGTAGACCGTGGGGGTCTCGCCGGTCGTGACCCAGACCTCGCGCATGTAGAAGTAGTGGACGGCGGCGACCAGTGTCACCAAACCGGAGACTGTGAGTGATGTTTTCCACTTACCGGCGACTCGCTGAGTCTCCAGGAAGAAGAAGGCTGTCGAGGCGATCAGTGCCATTGAGATCAGCCAGAACGACATTCCGACAAAGTCGTTTGATTTGAGGACGACGCCGGATGAGGCGTGGACTTGACTCGGCACCAGCAGGACCATCATGGCCGGTATCGAGATCTTGGTAACTAGGGATTTCAGGTTCATGTTCATGGGGTTGGTTGTTTTTGCTTCAGGGTTGTTTTTCGGGGGTTGCGGGTTTACTGCGGTGATCGGGATGCCGGGGCGGCATGGAAAAAGCGCCCCGATGATCGTGGCTCATGGCTTCCGGACAGAAGCAAGGGGAACGCGTCGGAAAAAAAGCCCGCCCCGATCCCGCGGCAAGCACATGCGGGAACGCGTGAAGAAAGAAGTGCTTTCATGGTTAGGGGAAGACCGATGCCAGCGACGCAACCTTTGCTGTCATACAATATCCATGTCAACTATTTTTTCCCGAGCGGCGGACGCTGAGTGCCGGGGGCACGGCGTTTCGGCGAACAATGCAGTCTTCTGAACCCTAATAGCCTTCAGCCTTCAGCCTAGCAGGCTTGTTCGTCCTTGGCTGTTCACTCGGTGGTAAAAATCCTTCCTCCTGATGATTCTCTCCGCGATTACTGGTTCGCCACGTTCAGCTTCAGGATGCGCGCGACCTCGGCAAAGGCCTGGGGATTCTGATGGGCGCTGTGATCGCTCGGGACGATGCACTCGGACTGCGCCCCCTCCATGTGGGAGCTCCAGTAGGGGACGACGCCGTCGGATGAGCTGGGAGTATCGCCCTTGCCCCGGTCTCCCTGGATCGTGTGATGCGGAATACCCGGCACGATCGGGATCTTGTTGATCATCCGGACGAAGCGGTTCTGCGGCGAAAGCGTGTCGATGCTGTTCGGAGCACGCTTGAGTTTGAGGTCATTGGCCTGGAACGTGGTGATCTTGAGGGCGTCGTTTCCGGCAAGCAGGAGCTTCCTGGGCGTTTGGATCAGCATGGATCCGATCCTTCCGATGGAGATGGTCGCGATCTCGCTTCCCTTCAGCGGCGCCGCAATGAAGATCGCCCTTCCGATTTCGGGGCGATGTTTGAAGATCAGAGCGTCCGTGTAGATCTTCTTCGAGGATGTGGGGAACTTGGTTTCAGCGGGCGTCTTGTTGAACAGCAGCTTCCAGAGGTTGTCCCCCGTGTCGGTCATCAGGAGGCGGCTGATGCATCCTCCCATGCTGTGACCGATCACGACCATCGGCCGGTGAGTGGGATACCGACGCTCCACATCATCCAGCTTCTCCCTGAGAATGGAGGCCGAGTAGGGATAGGGATATCCCGAGGGGTAGCTGTAGAACCAGAACTGGTAATTGCGACGTATCTCGGGATCGCTGCGGAGCTTGATGATCATCGGGGCCCAGGTGGAGGGCGAGTCCATCAGCCCATGGATGACAAGCACCACCGCCTTGTTCGGATTGTAGGCATCCAGACGGGCGAGCTGCGCCGTCTCCGCATACTTCTCGGGGAAGAGCATGCGCTCCAGCTTTGGCACCTGGGGCCCGGCGCTGGCCAGCATGACGGCCAGGGGGACGGTGAAGTCGGCGGCCAGATCCATCGTGCGGCCATCCACGGAAACGGTCTCCTTCTCCAGCGGATCCTCGAACGACAAGACACAGCGGTTTCCTTGAAAGCGCGCCACCGCCGTCACGCCGTAATAGATCCTCTTGGTGAGGTAGTTTGTCCGCCACTCCTTGTTGGGCTCCCTGCCCACCGCGACGATAGGCGCACCTATGCCGGACCGGGTCACACGTTCCTTCACGTAGTCCCCGCCGATGGTGAATTGATCGGCCGGCGTGAACTTGTAGAGCGCCGGATTCCACATCGGACGGGGATCGCGCTTGTGCGTGAGCAGGAGGGTGCCGTTGGCTGTCGGCACTGCCAACGGTTTGGTCCAAGGGTCGAGTTTCGACTGGCTGATGATTCCGACCATGCGCGACACGGCAAAGTTGTAATCGTGCAGGGCGACCGCGTCGTTGGGGTTTGCCTTGAGCGCGGCAAGCGCCCCCTGCGCCGCCTGCATGTTCTCACCGAGGGCCGCGAGGGGATTCACCCGGACATGGCTCAGGGCATGGCGGATCATCTCCTCCGTCTTGCTGGTCGCCGATGGTTTGCCCGGTGCCGCAGTCGCAGTGAGCGGCTTGAAGGAGGGAATCCGTTCCTTGATTGTGGCCTCGGTGGCACATCCGGCGAGAGCGAGGGACAAGACCAACAGGCATGCAAAACGAGGGGCGGAGCAACTCTTCATGGGTGGTGACTTTGGCGTTCTGGATTGGTTGAGGCAACAATCGAAGCAATCCCTGAAGATGGATGTCACCCATTGACCGGACTCAAGGTCCGTGTTAGATAGTACCTAGTTCATGCGGGTATAGCTTAGTGGTAAAGTTCCTGCCTTCCAAGCAGGCCATGAGGGTTCGATTCCCTCTACCCGCTCCAAATCACCTTTATATTTGGAATGTTTGAACTGGGTTTTTTCAGCCCCCTGGGTTCGATCGACGCGGTCGCGCCCGCGACCCGCGCCCTGACGGGTCCCGCTGTCGCGGGATCTACACCGTGCCACCCGGCACTCGGTGTTCCCTCTACCCGCTCCATTTCAGCGCGATGCGTTGTTGCTGCTCACTCGCCGTATGCCCGATACGGCATCGCTCACGCGCCTAGCCTCGCATCTGAAATATCACCCAAATTTTATAGCGGGTGGTAGGTGTCGGTCACATTGATCATGTTCGATTGACGCGGTCGCGCCCGCGACCCGCGCCCTGACGGGTCCCGCTGTCGCGGGATCTACACCGTGCCACCCGGCACTCGGTGTTCCCTAAAAGTCTAACAGCATTGACGGCACTTGCCTCCAGGCAAGCGGTGCCACCCCTATCGGGGCTGTTCGCTACGCTCGCAGTCTACCGCGCCGCATCCCAGCGGCTTGGTTCAGCCTAAACAACCTTTTCCGGGGCCTAGGACGCTCTACGACCTACCTGGTGTGGGATGATTCTCGGAAATGAAAACTATTCGTTCCTACCTCCTCCTCTCCCTGTTCTTTGCTGTTGTCACAGTTGCTAGAGCCGAACGCGTTTACTCAGATGCCAGCGGTGGATACATCACCCCGGAGGGTCGGGTGACTCCCGATTGGGGAGGTGGTTATTTCACCCCCCAGGGACATGTGTACTCGGATGGCATGGGAGGTTACTACACACCCAATGGCCGCCTCACCTCAGATGGCAGGGGTGGGTATTACTCTCCTCAGGGTCATGTCGCCTCGGACGCGTTGGGTGGCTTCTATGGGCCGAGTGGTCGCATCTACTCCGATAGCCAGGGAGGTTTCATCATCCCAAACAGCAATAAAGAGGAGGGCATGGGTGGTTTTTATCCTCCAACTGATTCTGACGACTGCAGGAGAGAATGAGCTTTAGACCACCCCCTCTCAACCTTCAACTCCTCAACTCTTAAGCCTTCAGCCTAACAGTCTGCGCAGCCCTCCCATTCTCCCAACTCACTCATGGCCACCATCGCCAACTGTCCCGTCCCCTTCCGGTTCCAGTGCCCCAAGCTATGGAAAAACCTGGAACCGACCGACGAGAGTGACATCCGCTTCTGCCCGACCTGTCAAAAAAAGGTCTATCTCTGCCGCGACATGGAGGATGTGGCGCGACACGCCCAGTCTGGGGACTGCATTGCCATCCGCACCTCGACCCGGAGAGAGCACTACGTCGGTGATGTCGGACCTCAGTGACCACGCCCCTACCCGGAACCCATGAGATTCACCGTTCACATCCCTACCTTCCTTCATATGGTGCGGGTAGTGACCGGCCCCTCAGGAATGCCGATCGGATCGCGGGACCGATTATTGAGGGTTGCCGCGACAGGCAGGGAACTTGTCATCTCCGCGAACAGATCCGAGGGGGGATGCGAGGCCGAGATCGCCGAGGAGGGCGTTTGCTTCTTCCGGTATCAGCGCCTGCAGCAGCTTCTTCAGGGATATCGGGAGACCGATCCAGAACAGGAATACCTCGAGCTAGAGATCACCCCGGAGGGAGTCCGGGTGGGGCAGACCGTGATCGATCGTGCCGGGTGGGAAGTCTCACTTTTCCGGGATCCTGCAACGGCACCTCGTAAACTCCGCTTCAGCACCTCCGGTGAGGGTGAGGATAGGAGGCCGGAGACCGATCTCCAAATGAGAATGAGCTTTTGAAGCCACCTCACACCCCTCCAACTTTCCACTCCGCCCATCGCGTTTCCCTAACAGTTTTTAGGTTTTTCCAGGGGCCTAGGACGCTCTGCGACCTACCTGGTGTGCTATGTTTTCATTATGAACACACGCATATACCCATCCCGGCGCCTTGTTTCTTCATGGATCAGCCCTTTGGCTCTATGCCTGCTGGCATCGATCCTTTCCTCCCCACTCCAGGCTCAGGTCGTCGGGTTACCCGTCAACCCTTCCCAGATCAAATCCGGGATCGTGACCAGTGGTGCCTACGACATCACTCTGACCGATGGCACCAGACAGACCGGCAACTACCATCCCCGACTCGATGAGAAGGGCAATGGGACGATCGTCTCTTGGCCCGACGGAGGCCCTGTGACCGTCACCCGTGTTCGGGACGGCAATGCCGTGATCTTCGGCCCTTCGGGAAATTAAGCATTAATCCACGCTCATGAACTCCGCTTTCTCACTTCGACTCGCAGTCCTGGCCTTGCTGAGCCTGCTCCCTGCCGCAATGGCATACGATTCTGAGTACCCGACACCCGTTCTCCCGATCGGTGGAGAGGAACTCGACAGCGGCACCTACTTTGCCCCCGTCTACAACGTCTATGACAAGGCCGGGAAAAACTATACCGGTGTCGTCATCGGTGACGGAGACTTCTCGGTCACCTACCCCGGCGAGGGCAAAGGAACCGTCCTCCGGTATGGGAATATCGGCTCCTCGCTATTTTCAGTGGGTGGGTAGGGGTCTGAAGGGTGGCACTTCGAGTTGGAGTTTCCCGGCCTTGAGATAGGCCATGATCCTGAAGGTATTGATTGATCGGTAGCCTCTGGCCAGAC
>JBAPTI010000012.1:0-1921 GCA_049282095.1 Chthoniobacterales bacterium | reverse complement strand
GATCCAACGGGGGGGAAGTTATCACGCAACGGCCGCAAAGGTCGCAAAGTCAGGTATAAAGAGTGGTGCCAGATGAAACCAAGGTTGCGAGAACGGTGGTTTTATTGGAATTTCTTGAAACACCCCTGCCGATATAAATAGGGCGATGGGGAACTCCTCGTTGCGGCCTTAGCGTGAACCCTATTCCGTGTCTTTTCCGGAATATTTCCGCACTCCGAATAGCGAAGAGCCACTGATTTTTATTCGGCTCAGACCCAACAGCCACCTCAACCTTCAGCCTTCAGCCTAGCTCCCAAATCAGACAGCATTTTTTTCGCCAGGAGGAGATCGCTGTAGGGGGCGCGCTTGCGCTGGTATTTCCTCTCAAGCACATCGATGAGTCCCTCGACATCGGTTGCGGGTGGCTTTGTCTTCTTGTTGTCAAAGTAGGTCCAGCGTTCCTGGTCGGCACGCTTGCTCTGGAAGCGGAAAAGTCCCGCTTCCTTGATGACCCGGAGTTCGCGTTTCACGCCATCCTCGTCACGGACCGTCCATTCATGGTTTCCTCTCATGGCTTATGGTGTTAGTTTCCCCTGCGTGAGTCCCCTCGGGAAGATCTTTCTCTACCTGCTCGCCCTCCTCCTTTCAGGAGCGTTGGCCGCACCCCAGGCCTGGCATCTGATCCAGTGGCTTCCCCCCGACCTGCTCCACGGATTGGCTGGACAGGTGCAGGGCATGCCCTTCCACCGTTATCTCTCACGCAGTCTGCAGGTCTCGGCGATCATCCTGCTCTTCCCGCTTCTGCGATCGCTCCGCATCCGCTCGCTGGGAGAGTTTGGTCTGATCCGCAATCCACGCCCTTGGAGGGATCTCGGGACCGGCATCGCCTCGGGATTGCTCTGCATGCTTCTCCTGCTGCCGATCCTGCTCCTTTCCGGTGCATTCGTGGCAAATGAGGGATGGTTCCATGCATTGCTCCGCTCTCTTCCCAGGATCCTGGTCACCGCCGTCGCTGTCTCGTTGCTCGAGGAGTTCCTCTTTCGCGGGGTGCTGCTCGGCTTCCTGCGGCGGGTCACCATTCCACCGGTCGCCGTCACCGTTTCCGCGATCCTCTTCGCTGCCGTGCATTTCCTGAATCTTCCGCACGGATCCGGGCCTGCTCTTCCTGTTTACTGGTGGAGCGGTCTTGCAACGCTGGCCCAAGCGGGGGCCGCTTTGCCTTCGCTCCCCGTGCTGGCGCTTGCTTTCACAACTCTCTTCACCGCCGGCCTCATCCTGGGTTGGTTGACGCTGCGCACCGGTTCGCTCCATGCAGCGGTCGGGCTCCACGCCGTTTTTATCCTGGGTCAGCAACTCTTCAACAAGGCTGCATCCTTCCGGTTGGATCCACCGGATGCTCTGTTGCCCTTCGTCGGTCCCTCCCAGTGCAGCGGCGCCGTGCCGGTGGGACTCCTGTCGTTGGCCGCTCTTCTGCTGGGGGGCCTGCTGGCCGCGGTTCTGCTTCGGAATCGCCCCATGCCGCCGGAAAGCGATTGGAGGTAGACAGGGAATGATCTGCCTGGGGATTGCCGGAAGTGTGCGGCGTTTTATTGTAACGTTCATGGGAACGTCCATGGGAACGTCCATGGGAACATTTGGGGGAGGCGTTATCGATCTTCTCTACCCGCCCCATTGCGCCGCCTGCGGTTGCAGGATCTTTCGGGAAGGCCCGGAGAGCACTACCGACATGGAGACGCTCTGCGCGGAATGCAGGAGGGGGATTGCGCCGTCACCCGGGAATTGCTGCCCGGTCTGCTCCCACACCATGACGGGTATGCTGATGTGTCCCAACTGCGAGGGGCGTCGCTGGCATCTCTCGGTGATCGTCGCGGCGTGCCGATACGAGGGGCTTGTCCGGGAGTTGATCCAGCGCTTCAAGTATGGACGAGATCAGTCGCTGATT
>JBAPTI010000011.1:0-1844 GCA_049282095.1 Chthoniobacterales bacterium | reverse complement strand
TCTGCCTCGCGCGGCGGCGGTTGGTCTCACCGATCGCCACTTCCATGGCCGCCGTCATCTTGTCCGCGTACATGATGACCCTGCCGTCGATGTTGCGGGCGGCGCGGCCGATGGTCTGGATGAGGCTCGTCTGGCCGCGCAGGAAGCCTTCTTTGTCGGCGTCCAGGATGGCGACCAGCGTGACCTCGGGAAGGTCGAGGCCCTCCCTGAGCAGGTTGATGCCCACGAGGACGTCGAACTCCCCCAGCCGCAGGTCGCGCACGATCTGGATGCGCTCCAGCGTGTCGACCTCGCTGTGCAGATACCGTACCTTGAAGCCGTTCTCGACGAGGTAGTCCGTGAGGTCCTCGGACATGCGCTTGGTGAGCGTGGTGACGAGGACCCGCTGGTCCTTGTCCACGCGCCGGCGGATCTCGTTCATGAGGTCGTCGATCTGCCCCTCCGTGGGCCGCACCTCGACGTCCGGGTCGATCAGCCCGGTGGGACGGATGATCTGCTCGGCGATGTTGACGCTGTTGGCCAGCTCGAACTGGCCCGGCGTAGCGCTCACGAAGATGAGCTGCGGCACCTTCTCGAGGAACTCGTCGAAGCGCAGCGGCCGATTGTCGAGCGCGCTCGGCAGGCGGAAGCCGTAGTCGACCAGCTGCTGCTTGCGCGACTTGTCGCCCTCGGACATGGCGCGGATCTGCGGCAGCGACATGTGCGACTCGTCGACGAAGCAGAGGAAGTCGTCGGGGAAGTAGTCGAGCAGGCAGTTGGGCGTGGCGCCCGGCTGCTTGCCCAGCAGGATGCGCGAGTAGTTCTCGATGCCGCTGCAGTAGCCCATCTCGCGCAGCATCTCCATGTCGTACTGCGTGCGCTGCCGCAGGCGGTGCGCCTCGAGGATCTTGCCGTTCTCCTCGAACCAGGCGCAGCGCTCCTCCATCTCGCGACGGATCTCCACGAGCGAGCGCTCGATGGCCGGGTCGTTGGTGACGAAGTGGGTGGCCGGGTAGATGGCCACGTGCTCCGGCTTCTCGATGACCTCGCCCCCAACGGGGTCGAAGCTGACGATCTGCTCCACCTCGTCGCCCCAGAGCTGCACGCGGATGGCCGTGTCCTGGGAGGCCGGCCAGATCTCGATGGAGTCGCCGCGCACGCGGAACTTGCCGCGCGCGGGCTCGAAGTCGTTGCGCGCGTACTGGATGTCGACGAGCCTGCGCAACATCTCGTCGCGCTCGACGGTCTGGCCGACCTGGAGCAGCACCATCTTCTCGAGGTACTCCTCCGGAGAGCCGAGGCCGTAGATGCAGCTGACGCTGGCCACGATCACCACGTCGCGGCGCAGGAAGAGCGAGGTGGTGGCGGCGTGGCGCAGGCGGTCGATCTCGTCGTTGATGGACGAGTCCTTCTCGATGTAGAGGTCCTGCGCCGCCACGTACGCCTCTGGCTGGTAGTAGTCGTAGTAGCTGACGAAGTACTCGACCGCGTTGTCGGGCAGGAACTCGCGGAACTCGTTACAGAGCTGAGCGGCCAGCGTCTTGTTGTGCGCGATCACGAGCGTGGGCTTCTTCACCTTCTGGATGACGTTGGCCATGGTGAAGGTCTTGCCGGAGCCGGTGACGCCGAGGAGAGTCTGGAAGCGGTCGCCGCGGAGGACACCCTCACTGAGGGCGTCGACGGCCTCCGGCTGGTCGCCGGTGAGGTCGTATGCAGCCTGGATGGTGAACTCCGTCATGCATCCTCGATGCTACCAATACGAACACATGTTCGCAAGGGGTTGTACGGCCGCCCGCCTCCCCGCGGCGAGCCCGCCTCAGCGCGAGCCGGACGCCGTCCCGAGGCGGTCGCCGTACTCTTCCCGG
>JBAPTI010000010.1:0-4710 GCA_049282095.1 Chthoniobacterales bacterium | reverse complement strand
ACCCACTGGACCGGCATCCGGAAATTGGAGAGGTTCCAGTCGCTGGCGATGTGAACGGTCTCCAGATGTCCGAGCAGCGTGGGGCCATTATACCAGGGGGTGTTCGTCGAGTGGCTGACGATGTTGTCGCCGTTGAGGGCGCTCACCGGGATGAACTGCACGTCCTTGATGTCGAGACGCGGGAGGAATTCGTCGAACTGTTCCTTGATCTCAAGGAAGCGTTCCTCGCTCCAGTCGACCAGATCCATCTTGTTGATCGCAACGACGAGGTGAGGGATGCGGAGCAAGGAGGCGATGATGGAATGACGGCGGCTCTGCTCAATGACTCCCTGGCGCGCATCGACCAGGATGATCGAAAGGTTGGCCGTTGAGGCACCGGTCACCATGTTCCTGGTGTACTGAACGTGGCCCGGGGTGTCGGCGATGATGAACTTCCGGTGAGGGGTCGCGAAGTAGCGGTAGGCCACGTCGATGGTGATCCCCTGCTCCCGCTCCGCACGGAGCCCGTCGGTCAGGTTGGCGAGGTTGATCTGGCCTCCGCCGGTGATGTCGGCGGAGCGCTCAAGCGCCTCTATCTGATCCTCCATGAGGGACTTGGAGTCGTAGAGGAGGCGTCCGATCAGGGTCGACTTGCCGTCATCGACGGATCCGCAGGTATTGAATCGGAGAAGGTCGACGGGATGATTTGCAGCGGTCATTGCAGAATAAAAAATATGGAACTCAGGAACTCAGGAAAAATGGGGAATTAGTATCGGGATATGAAACAATCTTGTTGTGAAATCCTCTCTGCGCCTCTGCGTCTCTGCGCGAGATCATTCGGGAGAGTACTCATCAGAGATCTCCTAAAAATACCCCGCCTTCTTGCGATCCTCCATGGCCGCCTCGGAGACGCGGTCGTCTGCTCGGGAGCCGCGCTCGGTGACGCGGGCGGCGGCGATCTCGGCGATGATGTCATCGCAGTTGGCGGCGGGTGATTCGACGCATCCGGTGCTGATGATGTCGCCGATGGTCCGGACGCGGACGATCATCTCCTTCACTTCCTCATTGGCCTTTGCCGGCATGAGGTCGGTGTCGGGAACCCACTGGCCTCCTCGGCGGACGCAGCGTCGCTTGTGGCTGAAGTAGATTGAGGGCACCTCGAGCTTCTCGCGCTTGATGTATTCCCAGACATCCATCTCGGTCCAGTTGGAGAGGGGGAAGACGCGCATGTTTTCGCCGGGATTGAGCCGGCCGTTGTAGAGGTTCCAGATCTCGGGACGCTGGTTCTTGGGATCCCACTGGCCGAAGCTGTCGCGGAAGCTGAAGAAGCGTTCCTTGGCCCGGGCCTTCTCCTCGTCGCGGCGGGCTCCGCCGATGCAGCAATCGAATCGGAACTCCTCGATGGCTCCCAGAAGGACTGGGATCTGGAGTTGGTTGCGGCTGATCTGGCCGGGAGCCTGGACGGCGGTTCCTTTCTCAAGGGCCTCGTCGACCGTGCGGACGATGAGCTTGGCATGGAGTTCCTTGGCGCGACGATCGCGGAACTCGATGAGTTCGGGAAACTCGTGGCCGGTCGCCACATTGAGGAAAGGCATCGGAATGTCCGAGGGACGGAACGCCTTCTCAGCGAGGCGGAGCAGGCAGATCGAGTCCTTGCCGCCGGAGAAGAGGATGGCGGGCCGCTCGAACTCCGAGGCGACCTCACGCATGATGTGGATCGCCTCCGTTTCGAGATAGTCCAAGTGATTGAGGTGATAGCTTTTCATGAGGTAAAGTTAAAAAGTTAGAACGTTAAAAAAGTGAAAGGTGGGGGATTAGGAATCCAATGCCGATGGGAACTCCTGAACACGGTCTGACTCATTGATCCGGCCGCGAAGGTATCGGATATATCCGTTCAGGATGTTGTGAACGGCCCAAGCTTGGGCTTTTAATGCAGCGACTTCTTCTGTTTTCAGATAGGATTCATCGTCACAGACGTTCAGTTGATCGATCAACTCTTCCAATGATCCCCTTGAGTTCAACATGAACTTGATCTGATCAGGAAAATGATAACGACCATGCCCCTCAGCAATATTGCTGGTCAGCGAAACGGCAGCCCTGCGCATCTGATTGGCCAGGCCGAATTTCTCACATTCGGGCAGTATACTGGTCAGCTTATAGATGTCCTTACGGAACGTCCGTGCCTGCTGGTAAACCTCAAGATTCTCAAAAGTTCGAAAGATACTCGTCGGAGTATTTGCCGTGGATATCTGTCGTTTCGAGGAAGGCATGACGTTTTAACGCTTTAACCTTTTAACGCTTCAACCTTTTCCCCTCCCCAGCTCGCATGCAGTCCGCATTCGCGTTTCTCGTCGGCCTTGGCGGGATCGAAGTAGTCCCACTCGTTGGGCAGTTTGTGCTCCGCGAGGTAGGATTCCATCTCCGCGTCGGAGAAATAAAAGACAGGGCTGATCTTGAGGGAGCCGAAGTTGGCGTCCGCGGAGACGATGTCGAGTTCCGCGCGGTTAGGGTTCTGCATTTTGCGCAGGGCGGTGATCCAGATCGTGGGAGCCAGTTCCCTCATGCCGCGCTGGAAGGGTTCCAGCTTCATGAGGGCGCTGAATTTCTTCAGCCCTTCCTCATCTTCGGGCGTCGGGATCGGACCATCGATCGCATCGCGGTGAGCGGGTGTGATCTTCGGAAGGTATGCCTTGAGATGGAGGCCCAGGAGGTTTTTCACTTCCTCCGCGTGTCTGTAAGTGGCCGGGCGGTTGTAACCATGGTCCACCCAGAGGACGGGAATGTCGGCCTGTGCCTGCGTGGCAAGGTGAAGGACAACCGCCTCGTAGGGGCGGAAGTTCGTGGAGACGACGGCCCGTCCTCCCGTTTCGCGGGCATGGGCCACCGCCCAGCGCGTGATCTCCAGCGGCGATTTGCCGCGGAGTTCCGCGTTCCATGATGCGATCTGCTCTTGGGATGCTGGCACGGCTGGAAATTGATCGCTCAGGCTGCCTGGGTCCCGACGCTGTGGAAGGTGGCGTCCGCGGGGAGGATCTCACGGTCGCAGAAATCACCGAAGCCTTCGTCATCGCGGCGCTCCTTGGCGTAGCGCTTGATAATCGGTGCAAGCGTGCTCACCGCGTCGTCGATCGTGATGCTGGGCGAGAAGAGGCGGTTCAGTCTGGTGCCGTTGTACTTGGCGCCGAGGTAGAGGGCGTACTTGCCCGGGGCTTTTCCGACGAAGCCGATCTCGGCCAGGTAGGGACGGGCGCAGCCGTTGGGGCATCCGGTGATGCGCAGGCTGATGGCGTTGTCGCGCAGGCCGGCCTCGTCGAGGACGGTCTCGAACTTTCCGAGGATGGAGGGGAGGTCGCGCTCGCTCTCCGCCAGCGCCAGGCCGCACGTGGGGAGTGCCACGCAGGATAGGGCGTTGAGACGAAGTGCGGAGCGATTGTTCTCGTTGGAGAGTCCGTGTTTCTCGAGAATGGCATTGATCTCGGCCTTCTTGGCGGCGCTGACGCCGGAGATGGTGAGGTTCTGTGAAGGAGTCAGGCGGAAGTCCCCTTCGTGGATCTGGGCGATCTCGCGGAGGGCGGTCTTCATCGGCCATCCGTCGACGTCCTTGATGCGTCCGCTCAGGATGTGGAGACCGTAGAACCAGGTGCCGTCGGCGCACTCGTGCCAACCGTGGGGATCCTCGATGGTGGTGAAGGTGTAGGGACGGGCAGGCTCGAACTTGAGCCCCGTGCGCTTTTCCACCTCGCCACGGAACCAGTCGATGCCGCGGTCCTGGATGGTGTATTTCAGACGGGCGTGCTTGCGGTTGGTCCGGTCTCCGAAGTCACGCTGTGTGGTGAGGACGGCCTCACCGACAGCATTCACCTTATCCGCGGGAATGAAGCCGAGCACATCGGCCAGACGCGGGAAGGTCTCCGCATTGCCGTGGCTCATGCCGAGTCCGCCGCCCACCGTGACATTGTAGCCCAGGAGCTTGCCGTTCTCGGCGATCGCGATGAAGCCGAGATCCTGGGAGAAGACATCGACATCGTTCGATGGAGGGATGGCGAAACCGGTCTTGAACTTGCGCGGGAGGTAGGTCTCCCCGTACATCGGTTCGGTTTCGGGCTCGCCTCCTGCGACCAGTTCCTCGTCGAGGTAGATCTCGTGGTAGGCGCGGGACTTCGGCAGGGCGAACTCGCTCCAGGCCACGGCGTGATTGTAGACCTCCTGCTGAACGGGATCGCGTTCGGGGTTGGGCGGGGCCATCACGTTACGGTTCACGTCGCCGCAGGCGGCGATGGAATCGAGCAGAGCCTGGTGCATTCCCTTCACGAGTTTCTTCACGTTTCCCTTGAGGACGCCGTGGAACTGGAAGGTCTGGCGCGTGGTGAGGCGGAGGGAAGGGGAGGCAATCTCGTCGGCCAGTTTGTCGAGGACAAGCCACTGCTTGGAGGTTGCCTTTCCTCCCGGGAGGCGGACACGGAGCATGAAGGCGAAGGCCTTTTCTTTTCCTTCCTTCTTGAGGGGATTGCGCAGATCGCGGTCATCCTGCATGTAGAGGCCGTGGAACTTGGAGAGCTGGTTGCTCTCCTCGGAGATGTTTCCCGTGGAGGTGTCGGCCAGATCGGCGGCGATGTTTCCGCGGAGATGGCGCGAGTTGATCTTCATTCCCTCGTTGGCGGCGAGGGGCTTGGAAGCGGTGTTGTCGGTGCTCATGGGTGTGTTGATGAAGGAGTGGAGTGAAAGTGTTTT
>JBAPTI010000009.1:0-20528 GCA_049282095.1 Chthoniobacterales bacterium | reverse complement strand
GCCCCCGGCCTGTTATCTCCGCAACCCGATGGGCTGAAGGCATTTGTCGATTTTTGCCGCGTTGCTCGCTCGGGCGAGACCGCTGCGGGTATCGCCCAGCGCTCGCGCCTTCAAAAATCAGCAACTGTCCTTCAGCGGCCATCATGGGATTTAATCAGCGTTTCCCTAAGGGGCTGTGTTACGCACAGGCTACTCCGTGCTTCCCGGCACTCGGCGTTGCGAGCGCAGGCGAACACCCTGCGGCGCGAAAATCCCAAGCCTACCCCCGCCGCCTGATCGTGATGCGTTTAAGCTTCGCCTCGATCTGCTGACTCTCGGTGGCCAGTTGGGCATCCTCCCGGAAGGCGTTGTGGACGAGCCGGCGGTCGTAGGAATTGAGAGGTTCGGTCTCGATGGGGCGTCCGTTTTCGCGGACGGCACCGGCCAATTGATGGATGCGATGAAGGAAGGTGTCATCGCGCATGGAGCGGTGGTGCTCGACATCCACCACGACGCGCGGAGCCTCGCGGTTCTGCGAGACGAGGATGCGGTTAAGCAGGAACTGGAGGCTCTCCAGGGTCTCGTCGCGCCGGCCGATCAGCCGCTCGGGTTCGTTCGTGCGGATCTGGAGGATGAGGTGTCCGTCACGAAGCTGCTCCTCGATCTCCGCCACGAAGCCGAGATGGCCGAGGATGGTGTCCAGAACTTCGCGGGGAGTTTGTGTCTGGTTCATCGCTCGCGGGGGAGGGGGTGAGGTTCAGCGTTTTTTACCGGAAGCGCTTCCGCCGTTACCTTTGCCTTTGGAGGGCTTCGACGGGGTCGTTACCTTCTCGAGGGTGGGGAGCGGCTGGTTGCGGGTCCAGTACAGCTGAACGATGGAGAAGATGTTCTGCGTTGTCCAGTAGAGGGCGAGGCCGGAGGCGTAATTGTAACAGAAGGTGAGGAAGATCACCGGCATGAAGTACATGATCCTCTGTTGGGCGGCGTCGCCGCTCTTCGGGGAGATCGCCATCTGCCAGACCATGGTGCCGGCCATAATGATGGGGAGGAGATTGATCGGGAATCCGAGCACATCGACGATCGTGTCGGGCTGGGAGAGATCCTTGATCCAGAGGAAGTGGCTGTTGCGCAGCTCGATGGCGCTTCCGAGCATGGAGTAGAAGCCGAAGAAAATCGGGATTTGGACGAGCATCGGGAGGCAGCCGCCGAAGGGATTCACCCCATACTGCTTGTAGAGCTTCATGAGCTCCTCGTTCATCTTGGTCGGATCGTCCTTATACTTCTCGCGAAGTTCGGTCATCTTCGGCGAGAGAAGCTGCATCCGCTTCATGGAGTCGGTCGCCTTGTTCTGGAGGGGCCAGAGGGCCGCCTTGATCAGGATGGTCAGGATGATGATCGCGGCGGCGAAGCTGCCGACATAGTGCTGGATCGAGTTCATCGCCCAGAGAAGGAACTCCGAGACGAGATGGAACATTCCGAAGTTCATCACTTTCTGCTGCTCTCCGCCGATCTTGCTCAGGCCGGTGAAGTCCTTAGGACCTGCATAGATGGAGTAGCTGCGGGTGACAGTCTCCCCGGGGGCCAAGGTGATCGGTCCGGTGCCAATGCCGCCGGTGATGCCGTAGACCGGCTGTCCCGCATGGGATTGCGCCTCATAACGGCGGGCCCAGACACCGCTGCCGGCCTGATCCTTGGCAGGAGTCACGATGGTGCAGAAATACTGACTGGTCACCGAGGCCCACTGGATTCCCGATTCGGGTTGGCTGTAGAGATCCTTTGCAGGATGGGTCTGGATCCCGATGAGGGGGATCTTGCCGGCCTCAAACCAGTTGACGTCGATGGAGGTCATCTTCCCGTCGCGCAGCCAGTTGAAGCAGGTGTAGGTGGGGAGGTCGTTGATGTGGACGGGCGCCTCGCCCCCGGCCGCGATGAAGTAACCGGGGAGGGAGAGTGGCGTGCTTCCCGTGTTTTTGAAGGAGAGCTCCAGGCCGATCTGGTATTCCTCCGGGGAGCCGACGCTGCCGGGCAGGGTGAACTTCTTGGTGATCGAGAGACCTCCCGGAACGGAGAGGCTGAAGCTGGAGATGCCGTGGTTCTTGTCGGCATTCATCGTGAAGCCGCCTATCGCGTTTCCGTTGGCATCGCAGAGGGCCCCGATCGGCATGCCCGAGTCCTTGTTCAGGAAGAGGCTCTGATCATGGGCTCCGAGGTGAAGGAACAGGGTGACTGCCTCGATGCCGCCCGTATTGGCGGCAAAGAGATACTCGGCACGGCTGGTATCCATTGTCTCGCGCTTCGCGGAGATCTCGGGAATGGCGGGGGTGGATCCCGCGGAGGCAGTCGGGGCGGCAACGGGTGAGGGTAGCAGTGCCGTCGGAGGAAGCACGGTCGTCTTGGCGACCGGAACCGGGGTCGGGGAGGGGGTGGCGGCGGCGGATTTCGCCTTGGCCTCTTTCTGGAGGGCAGCCTGCTGCGCGATGTAGGGGGCGTAGGTCTTGGAGTAGTAATACTGCCAGCCGACAAGTCCTGCGACGGAGAGGGCGATGGCGATCCAGGTGGTGCGGTCGAACATAAGGAAAGTTTTTAAGGCTGAAGGCTGAAGTGGCTGAAAGAGTCGAGGGTCGAGGGTCGAGGGTCGTGAGAAGAGAAAAGGCAGATGCTGAATATTTCAGGTTTCAGGTATCTAGTTTCAGGTTTCTCAATTCTGGCACGGGGTCAAAGCCGCCGTCGCCCCATGGGTGGCACTTGCCGATGCGGCGCAGCGCGAGGAGTGACCCGCGTAGGGAACCGTGTGTCTCCAGCGCCTCCAGGGTGTAGGCGGAGCAACTCGGGTGAAACCGGCACCCGCACCCGGTGCCACCCGCCAGGGCGTGAAGCAGGGGCGAGAGAATCCAACGGTAGAGATAAACCGGAATGCGAAGAAGAAAGGACATGAACAGGTCGAAAGGTGTCTTATGAGAGCAAGCTCATGAGTCGGCGAAAATAGAGAGACGCTTGCCAAGACGCAACCATTCCGAGCGGAGTGCCTCCGTCTTTGCGGTTGCGGCAGGCGGCTTTGCCGTGATCACGAGCCAGATGCCCCGTTTCAGTGAGGGAAGTTGGTGGCGGAAAATATCCCTGAGGCGCCTCTTGACCCGGTTCCTGACGACAGCCGATCCGACCCTCCGGGAGACAACGACCGCACCCTGCGTGTCCGTTCCGTCGGTGACCATCACCCCCATGCGAAGGAATGTCCCGTGAAAAGAAAGGCCCGCGGAGCGGACCTTTGCATGCTGGTATCCCGAACGAAGCCGCGCGGAACGCGGCAGCGTGAGACTAGGCCTGGGTGTGGCGGGCGTAATGGACCTCGACCCCCTTCGGGAGAAGGCGCTTGCGGCCACGCTGACGACGGCGGCTCAGGATGGCGCGACCGCCTTTGGTCTGCATGCGTGCACGGAAGCCAAATTGGCGTTTGCGCGTGCGCTTGGAAGGTTGGTAGGTGCGCTTCATGTCGTAAAAATCTTTTAAGGAATCGGGTCGGAGAGAATGTCCGGAAGGCCGGGGAGTGTCAATGGAGGAATTGGAGGGAAGTGATTTTTTAGGAATCCTATTGCTCCTGCCGCGGTTTCATCCTAGCTTCTCCCCTCCACCAAGGAACCGGTTTCGGTTCCCTTGATGCAACGCTTGGGGTCATAGCTCAGTTGGTAGAGCGCCTCAATGGCATTGAGGAGGTCTGGGGTTCGAATCCCCATGGCTCCACCAAGCGTCTCACTTTACAGCGTAAAGGGAAGAGAGTGTAGGGAACCCGGGCTCCTATTTTGACCATCTCCACAGGGCCACTAGATCCGAGGAGGATCCAAGAAGGGAAGTGATATGACGCAGGCAGTGGACCAAGAGATAAGTGCTCTGGCTCGAACGACCGCCGTTTCCCCTCCTGTCTTCCTGCTTTCTGATTCAAAAATCTCACTGCTTTTCTGTGCGCCCTCTCAGGTCACAGGGCTCGGTGGTGAAAATACCCACGGAAGCACACTCAGAATAGGGAAGAGCCCATCTTTTTAAAACGGTTGCCTGGCACCACCCCGGTGAGAGCTCCAGATCTGTTGTCATGTTTCCGTTGCATCATTTGGGATGAAGCATCCATGAAAGGGTTCCCCGGGAATCGCCTGATTCAAAGATAAGCGATTTGCTTAGATGGGGTTCTTTGTTAACGGTTCAATTACGTGTTGTTATGTCCCAATGGCAATGCCAAGGAGCAGGTATTCCAAAATCATAAGGACTACCTTTTTTGCGGTGCTGATCCTTTTTCTCGGGGTCGGGGGCCTTGCCCTCTCCTCGTTTTGGACGGATTATTTGCAGTATCACTTCGATAAACTCTCCGAGGACTCCAGGGTGATTTCCCATGGGGTGGAGGATTCCCTGAGTGACTCCAGCCTGCTTCTGAACTTCATCAGGGAGCGACTGGGTAAGGACTTCTCGCTTTCCTGGGCAGATCCCGCCTCGCTCCATCGTCTCATCGAGCAGAACAGCAAGGAGATCCAGCGGTGGAGTGAGGTAGCGAATCTTGGATTGACGAATCTCATCGATCCTTCGGGAAAGGTTGTCGATTGGAGCGGGCCGTACGAGGGATCTCACGCCGACCTGGCCGACCGGTCTTTTTTCAAGGCCATCAAGGCCGATCCCGATCTTCCTTACGCGATCAACGGGCTGGTACTGGGCCGGACAAGCGGAAGGCCGAACTATCAGATCGCAATACCCGTCAGGAATTCCCGGGGGGCCTTGGAGTGCGTTCTCTCCCAGCAGATCGATGCCCGGAAAATGGAACAATCGATCAGTGAGATCTTGGGGGATTACCCTTCGCGGGTCGTGGTTCGGACATCCGATGGGGTGATTCTGATCCAGTATCCCCTGCTACCGCTTCCGAGCGAGACATCTCCACCTCTTAAGCGGTCGCTCATCGAGCACGGGGAAGCGGTTGCGGCAGGCGGCCCATCGCGGATTTTCCGGGTTCCTGTGGGAAGAAATGGCTTTGCGGAAACGACCTATGTGGCCGTCGTGGATGATAAGAGGTTCGGCATCTCCACGGAGGTGATGATTCCCGAAAGGACGATCATTTCCCTGTTCCTGAAGAAAAACCTCAACTTCCTGATGGTGATGCTGATGGGGGTGGTGGTCATCTTCGGGCTCTTCTACGGACTCTGTCTCGGGGGACAGAAACTGGAATACGCAATCCGGGAGACGACCACGGATCACCACACCGGGATCAGCAACCGGAGGGGGTTTGAAAACGAGTTGGAGCGGTTGATGAATCATGCACGGCGGGAGAACAAACCGCTGACGCTTCTCTTCATGGACATCGATCACTTCAAGTCATTCAACGACAGTCATGGGCACGATGTCGGGGACGAGGTGCTCAAGGGAGTTGCCGACTGCATCCGGGGGGCTCTGCGTAGGCCTCTGGATTATTGCTGCCGCTGGGGCGGGGAGGAGTTTGCGATGGTCCTGCCGGATACCTCCGTGGAGGAGGGCGTGGAGATTGCCAACCAGTTGATGGGGTGCGTCGGGGCTCTCTCAATCAGCGGACTCAGGAACACGCCGCACCGCTCCATCACTCTCAGCATCGGGATTGTGCCGATGACTGCCGGCGGGATGCAGACTCCGGCGGAGTTGATCAAGGAAGCCGATCGGTCGCTGCTTCGTGCCAAGACCGAGGGACGCAACCGCGTGGTGATCGGGCAGAGTTAGGGAACCGCTGATTTAATCCCATGAAGGCCGCTGAAGAGCATTTGCTGATTTTTGAAGGCGCGAGTGCTGGGCGATACCCGCAGCGGTCTCGCCCGAGCGAGCAACGCCACAAAAATCGACAAATGGCTTCAGCCCTGCGGGTTGCGGAGATAACAGGCCGGGGGCTGTGTTGGCTTCGCGGTTACAGCCCACTGCGGGGATGCGCCCGCGAAGCCGCCTTGCCCGCGGCCCATTCTTCCCGCAACGGCCTCTATGCGATTAAATCAGCGGTTCCCTAGGGAAGCGCTCAATGCAAGGACTCGCGCAGAGGAGCCTTTCACGCAACGGGCGCAACGGACGCAGAGAACAGAAGGGAACTATTCTACCCCAGATTGCGCAATAAAGCGGTGTTGATAGGTTTGAGCGGATCACCCGGATGGTGAGTCCCAAAAAGGTTAAAAGCGTTACACCGTTAACAGGTTACAAGGGGCTGAAGTCAGAGGCCGAATTGATCATGAAGGCATCTTTTGAGGGCACTTTCGCTGACTTCCCCCTTCCGATTGCCGAGTCAGGGCTCTCCCGGATCCATGTTGACGCCACTTGCCTCCCGGCAAGCTGTGGCGCCCTTCGGGTCCCGCATGCGCGGGATCTTACGCGGCTCTTCCCTGAGCCTTGGTTGTAACATTTCACGTTTTTAACTCTTTTAACTCGGCCTCCTATGTTCTCAGAAATTCCCTATGCAAATTCCGGGTTTACCTAAGGAATTCCTTACCCCCCTTGGCGCGCTTTGCGTCCTTGGCGTGAAATTTCCCCTCGTTGGCTCGAAAGAACAACGGGATGCAGGCAATCGGGCATCTCTACCAGAATCAAAGCCGCCCTCATCAGCGGTTCCGTAAGAAACCGCTGGGCGCCGATTATTCCTTCGGGGCCTGTTTGGCCGGGGGTTTCCCTCCGCGGCGTCCGCGACCCCGTCCCCTGTTGGCATTCTTGCGAGGCTGATCTCCCTGCTGCGTCGGAGGAGCGTCCTGTGTCGAGGCTTCGTCTCTTTCCTCAGGGTGTTCCGTTATGTCTGTTTCGGGTTCCCCGGATTCGTCATGCCGGGAGTGTTCCTGATCATCGTGGTGCTCATGGTTCTCCTGACGGTGCTGCTGACGATCGTCGCGGCGGCCCGGTCCCTGGTGAGGCTGATTCTGTCGATGCTGTCCCTGCTGCGGTTGATGGCTGCGCTCCTGCTGGGCGCGCTTGTGCAGGGCGGAGGTGAGATCCTTGAGGGCTCCGACAAGATGGACGCCGAGATCGCCTTCGGGTTCGTGGGCCTTCTCGATGGACTCGGCAACTCCCTCGACCGCGCCGGTGAGGTGGTCGAGCGATGCCTGGATACCCTTGAGGGAGGCGGCGATGCTTTTGAGGACTTCGGTGTGGGGATCGGATTCAGGGGTGCTCATGAAAGTCGGTTTATCTGGTCAGAGTGGGCGCAGGAAGAGGGGTGGTTGGCGAGTGATTTGTGAGGACGATGGACGCCGCGCTGAAGTTCCGGGTCGCTCTCCTTGCGGCGGGCAGGGAGGCCCTTGAGCCAGAGGAGCAGGGCATGCCAGTGGATGCCAAGTATCACCTGCATCGTGAGCAGGGGATACTTCAGCGATAAGCGTAGAAGGTTCGCGTCGGTGAGGGGAACCCGCTCTCCGGTGAGGGTGCTGATGAGTTCCCGGTCCCGGCCCCGGTAATCGTCGATGAGGATGCGCAGTCCGGCATCGGGCTGATGGAAGCGGAAGTCGAATTCGAGATCGAGGTCGGAGAAGGGGGAGACGTAGAAACGCTTCACGACGCGTGAATGAAAGGTTCCGTCGGCGGCAAGCGGCACGAGGTAGGGTTTCCATTCGCCGAAGGTATTGCCCACCTCAGCGACCGAGGTCAGCGGTTTTCCCCCCGTGTCGTGGCAGAAGTAGACCGAGATCGGGTTGAAGATGTAGCCGAACACGCGCGGGAGAGTCAGCAGCAGGATGCGCCCGACCGGGGCGGTGACTCCCTGCGATCGCAGGTAGTGCACGATATTCTCACGAGCGGAGGGGGCTCCATGGCTGATGTGGTCGCTCTCCCGGAAGCTGTAGAGTCCGGGGCGGTTGATCCGGAGAAGCCGCAGAGTGCGGTCGAGTGCCGGCAGTTCGTCGAGATCGATCAGGAAGTAAAAGACCCTGTAGAGGAACTCATGTCGCTTCGGCGCCAGACGCCGGTGAAAGACGGCGCACTCGTAGAGGCAGGAGTTCATCGGGGATGGGGGATGGGAGATAGGGAATAGGGGTTTAGGCTGAAGGCTGTTGGGATCGGCCTTTTCATCCCTCATCCTTCATAATTCATCATTCCCCTCGGTCTGCCCTTTTTCATTTTTCATTCATCATTTTTCATTTCCCCCTTGATCCCTGTGAATCCCGAAAAATCTGGTCACGGCCTTTGCCGCCTCGAATCCCGACATGCAGGCATCCTCGTGAAATCCGTACCGGAAGTAGCTTCCGCAGAAGAAGAGAGGACCGGCGTGGTTCAGTGACGGCAGTTCCCTCTGCGCCCTGATCGCCCCGAGCGTGAAGACGGGATGATCGTAGGTCGTGGAGTAGTGCACACTTCCGGGATCGATCAGGTCGGTGCTGTTGAGGGAGACGAAGTAGTTTTGCTTTCGCGAGACGCCCTGGAGGGCATTCATCCAGTAGTGCGTGGTTGCCCGGGTGTGGCCACCCTTGGGCGCATCGACCCGGAAATTCCACGAGGCCCAGGCGCGGCGTGCGCGCGGCATCACAGAGGCATCGGTGTGAAGGAGGGTCTCGTTGCGTTGGTAAGCGAAGGGTGAGAGGAGTCGCCGTTGCTCTTCCGTCGGGTTCCCGAGCATGGCAAGGCTCTGGTCGGCGTGCGCGGCGAGCACGACGGCATCGAAATGCTCCCCGGCTCCCGAGGCGGGGGTGACCCGGGCTCCTCCCGCCTCTTCGGTCACGGAGACAACCGGATCGCCGAGCCTCGGCTGACCCAGCACCCGGAGTAGTTTTTCCAGATAGCTGCGGGATCCTCCCTCCACCGTGAACCAGGGGTGGTGGGTGGTGACGCCGAGGAAGCCGTGGTTGTGGAAGAAATGGAGGAGTGTTGCCGCGGGGAAATCGAGGATGCGTCCCGGTTCCGTCGACCAGACGGCGGAACTCATCGGGATCAGGTAGAGATCAACGAAGTCGGTGCTGAAGCGGTGGCGCCTGCAGAAGGTGGCAAGATCCTCCTCTGCATCCTCCGCTGTATCCCCGAGGGATCCGCCGGATTCATCCCGGAGCCAGCGACGGCCGACGCGGAAGAAGCGCATGATCTCGGAAATCAGGGCGAGGAACCGGAGGTTGCCGATGTTGCGGCGCTGGGCGAAGAGTTTGTTCAGGCCCATGCCGTTGTATTCGAGACCCGTCGGGAGGTGCTGCACGCTGAGCGACATCTCGCTCGGCTTCGCGGCGACGCCAAGTTCGTCGAAGAGGCCGCAGAGGTTGGGGTAGGTGACCTTGTTGAAAACGATGAAGCCGGTGTCGATCGGAAGTTCTCTTCCCTGCTCCTCGACCGTGACGGTGTTGGTGTGGCCACCGGGGCGCGGCGCTCCCTCAAGCAAGGTGATGTCGCCGAGATCGCGGAGTCTCCAGGCGCAGGAGAGCCCGGCGATCCCTGTGCCGATGACGGCGATGCGGGGGCGGGCGGCCGCGCTTCCTGCTTCCTTACCCTGCATGGGTCAGATGGTTTTCCTCGGCGTATGCGCTCTCGGGCACCCGCTTCAGGTCGCTGATGATGCCGAGCGCGGCGAGAAAGCGGAGGGTGTAATAGGTCGGGTCGATCTCCCACCAGTACAAGCCCTGTCGGGCTGCCGACTGATAGCGGTGGTGGTTGTTGTGCCACCCCTCGCCGAGGGTGATGAGCGCGAGGAGGAAGCTGTTGCGACTGTCGTCGCCGGTGTCGTAGCGGGGCTTCCCCCAGACATGGGCCATGGAGTTGATGCAGCAGGTGCCGTGAAACAGCAGGACCGTGCTGATGAAGCCTCCCCAGACGAGCATCTGGAGTCCGGAGGTGCGGAGCCCGGGATCGTAGGCCGCCAGAAGGGCTCCGAGTCCGTAGGTGAGGAGGGCAAGGAGCAGGGGGCCGATCAGGTCGAAGCGGTTGAGAAAGACCAACTCTGGGAACTTGGCCAGGTCGGGAATGAGTCTGTAGTCTGTCGGGAAGTTCCGGCTGCTGGTCATCCAGCCGATATGGGCCCACAGGAATCCTTTCTGCCTGGGGGAGTGAACATCGACCTCCTCGTCCGAGTGGGCGTGATGGTGGCGGTGGACGGCGGCCCACCAGAGGGCGCCGCGCTGGACGCAGAGCAGGCCGAGGAGCGCGAAGAGGAACTGGACGGGGCGGCTTGTCTTGTATGCCTTGTGGCAGAAATAGCGGTGGTAGATGCCGGTGATGAAGAACATCCGCACAAGGTAGAGCAGCGCGCAGGTCATGACGGCCACGGGGCTCCATCCGACCCAGATCACGCCCAGGCAGCCAAGGTGCAGGACCGCGAAGGGCAGTACCTTTCCCCACTCCATTTTCTCCGGCAGCGCACGCGTCTGATCGAGCCCCAGGGGGAAATGATCCGAATCGATGGCCCGGATTAGCGGTGAGAGGATGCTCATCAAGCGGTCCGGAGTATCAGTCCGACGAGATGCCGAACTCGCCCAGCAGGCGGTGGAGGTCGTCGGAGCCGTAGTATTCGATGGCGATGTGCCCCTTCTTCTCCGCATGGGTGAGGGAGACGCGCGTGGAGAACCGGTGCTGGAGCTTGTTCTCGATATGCTTGAGGGCTGGGGGGAGTTCGGCGGGCTTGCGGCCTCCTTTGCCTCCGGGTTTGCGGGGCTTGGTACCCTCGAGATGAGATGCCACGAGCTGCTCCGCGTCGCGGACGGATGCGTTGCTACGGATCAGTTTCTCCGCGAGAAGGCGCTGCTCCGCATGATCCTTGACCGCCAGGAGGACCTTGGCGTGTCCGACCGTCAGGCGACCCTGCGTGAGGTGGGACTGCACCTCGCCGTCGAGTTCCATGAGGCGCATGGCATTTGCCACTGCGGGACGGCTCTTGCCGACGCGTTTGCAGATCTCCTCCTGCGTGAGGCGGAATTCCTTGGAGAGCCTGAGGTAGGCGGCGCCCTCCTCGATCGGATTGAGCCCCTCGCGCTGGAGGTTCTCGATGAGGGCAAGCTCGAGGACCTCCTGGTCGCTGGCCTTGCGGACAATGACGGGGGCCTCGGTCAGGCCAACCTCCATCGAGGCGCGCATGCGGCGCTCTCCGGCGATCAGCTCGTATTTCCCCGCGGCGAGACGGACGATGAGCGGCTGGATGACGCCGCGCTCGCGGATCGAATCGATCAGGTCGCGGAGTTGGTCGTCGCGGAACTCCGTGCGGGGCTGGAGCGGGCTGGGAACGATCTGGTCGAGTCGGATCTGCTGGATGCGCTCCCCGTGTTCCTCCGAGGGGACCGGGGCGGCGACACGCGTGTTGATCAGGGCGCCCAGACCTTTGCCAAGACCCTTCCCAAGGCCTTTGCCCAAGGATTGCTTCCCGTCGTTTCCGCTCGCTGACTTTGACATGCTGTCGATCGTAGAGCAGGCCGCGATGAATCGGGAAGAAAAAGGTGCGATGGGAAAAGAGGGTGAACGGTTGGAAAGCAAAAAACGAAAGGGCGTTGGCCATCCAGCCAACGCCCTTTCTTCTTTGAGAACCTAAAAGCCTAGGGTCTTGAGTGATAGAACCTTCCTCCGCTTACTTCCCAAGCACCTTGTTCCAGGCAGCGATCTGGGCGGATTGGGCGGCGAAGAGTGTTTCGGGGGAGTCGACAATCTCGACGCCGGTGATCTTGTCACCCTGCCTGATGGCGTTCACGACATCCTGATCCTTTGCGCTGTCAACGGCGCCGAAGATGGCATGCTTCCCGTCGAGCCAGGGAGTCGGCACGTGGGTCACGAAGAACTGGCTGCCGTTGGTGCCGGGGCCCGCGTTGGCCATGGAGAAGAGACCGGGGCGGTCGTGCTTCAGGCCGGGGGCGAACTCGTCGGCGAACTTGTAGCCGGGGCCGCCCATGCCGGTGCCGGTGGGATCGCCGCCCTGGATCATGAAGTCGGGGATGACGCGGTGGAAGGTGACGCCGTCGTAGAAACCTCGGCGGGAGAGATTGAGGAAGTTGGCGACGGTGATCGGGGCCTTGCTGGCGAAGAGCGTGGCGTGGATGTCACCCTTGGATGTCTTCAGAACGATGCGGATATCTTTGGGGGCATCCGCTGGGTTTGCAGCTCCGGAAATGCCAGGTGCCATGTAGAGAGTTGCGGAAAGGGCGAAAAGTGTCTTTTTCATAAGGCTTCTATTGGGTAGCAGGGAGGGGTGCCAAAGAAAGCCAAAACACCCAAGTCGTTGAAATCGGTTCGTAAATCCCATTCCAAATCTTCTTCCAAGGTGAAAGGAAAAGCCTCCAAGGTTTCCGCTTCCGGGAGCGATATCCTGCGCGTCGGCCTCGTTCAGATGCGTTGCGCCTCCTCGGCCGCTGAGAACCTGATCACCGCAGAGCGCCTGATCCGGGAAGCGGCGAAGAAGAAGGCAACGGTCGTCTGCCTGCCCGAACTTTTCCTTAGCCAATATTTCTGCCAGAGCGAGGATCACGAGTACTTCAAGCTGGCGGAGCCTATTCCCGGGCCGACCACGAAGTCACTCGGCAAGCTGGCGAAGGAATTCGGCGTGGTGATCATCGCCTCGCTCTTCGAGCGGCGCGCCCCAGGCCTTTATCACAACACCACAGCGCTCATCGAGGCGGACGGAACTTATCTGGGCAAGTATCGCAAGATGCACATCCCGGATGACCCTCTCTTCTATGAGAAGTTCTACTTCACGCCGGGAGACCTCGGTTTCCGCAACTGGAAGACGAGTGCGGGCGATCTTGGCGTGCTCATCTGCTGGGATCAGTGGTATCCGGAGGCGGCACGCCTCACGGCGCTTCAGGGTTCCGAGGTGCTCTTCTACCCCACGGCGATCGGGTGGCATCCCTCCGAGAAGAAACAGTACGGAGAGAACCAGAAAGCCGCCTGGCAACTCGCCCAGCGGGCCCATGCGCTCGCCAACGGTTGCTATGTCTGCGGGGTGAACCGCATCGGGCACGAGGCACCAGCGGGTGGCGATGGTCTGGAATTCTGGGGGGGCACTTTCGTGGCCGCTCCCAACGGCATGATCATCGCGGAGGCTCCGGCCGACAAGGAGACGGTCCTTGTCGTCGACCTCGACCGCCGCTTCATGGATACGCAGCGCACTCACTGGCCCTTCCTGCGAGACCGCCGGATCGACGCCTACGGGGGCATCGAGAAGCGATTCATCGACTGATCATCGCTTGAACAACATGGCGTCCGGGGGGGTGGGCTTCCTGATCAGGTCAGGGATTACCGCTTGCTCTTGGAGCTGTGGCTCCCTTGAGAAGCCTTCGGAGGAGAGGATAAAAGAAAGTGTCGGGTCTCAAAAAGGATTTCTGGACTCTCCAACCGATAGAAATAGGATTCTGTCGTAAGGCATCCCACTACTGACAACCCGATGCAAACCATGATGAGGAACATTACCCCCCTGATAGTCATCGCTCTGGCAACTCTGGCGAACTTACTCCATGCAGATGTGGTGGTGCTCAAGGATGGCAGCAAGATCACCGGTGAAATCATTGCGGAGACCTCCGACAGCATCACGGTCGAATATTTCGCCACCCGGACGATCAAGGATCAAAAAACCATCTCAAAAACCGAAATCGACAAGGTGGAGAAGATTTCCCCGGATCGGAAGGCTTTTGAGGAACTGGGATCGCTTGAGACCCCGGCAACCGTCCTTGATACGTCCTTCTATGATGCTCTGGTTGATCGGAAACTCCCGGAGTTTATCGCAAAGTATCCCGACTCCCCGTGCAATGCCGAAGCGATCAATCGCCTTAACATACTGAAGGAGGAGCGTAACAGGGTAAACCAGGGAGATCGTCGTCTTGAATCTGTTTGGATAACTGCCGCCGAAATAGCCGCAGAGCCCTACCAGACCGGAGCGATGATTCAATACACATTCGTCAAGGCAGGCGCGGCATCCAACAATCCTGTCGAGACCCTTCGCACCTACGAACTTCTTGAGAAGAAATATCCCGGTTCCGCCGTCATGCCCGATGCCGTGGCCATTGCATTGAAGCAACTGGATGTCCTTCAAGCCCAGATACCGGTTGCCCGAGCGAACGGTGAGATTGAATTGAAAAACATAAGCAATGCACTTGTGACTGCACGGGCCGATGAGGCCAAAATGCTCAAGGACGGGTTGGAGAGGGATGCAAATATCGCCAAGGCGGCCATTAAGACTGCCGGTGTGGACGGCTCCAAGTTTTTTGCCATTTTTCAGAAATCCAAAGAGGCTCTCGACGCACTTCAATTACTTGTCGCGGAAGAGCGTGTTCGCCTTTCGCAATTTCAAATAACAACCATGAGGGAGGGGATTGCCGCCGCGAAAGAGGGAATCCGAATGATTCGGGAAGAAAAACTCAAGGCGGCGCGGGATTATCTGGTTCTTTCCCAAAAGCTCTGGCCTGTAAATCATGATATCATCAAGCTGAAAAACGCAGTGGATCAGGCGGAGACCGCCCAGGCTGCCAAGGCTGAAATTGAAGCCAAGGATGCTGCCGCCAAAGCCGCCCAACTGGCTTCCAAAGAGGCTGCGGAGAAGGCGGCAAAGCAGAAAATGGCTGCGGAGATTGCGGAGAAGGAACGGGCTGCGAGCGTGGCTGCCGAGAAGGCCGCCGCGACACCGACACCTACTCCATCCCAAGATGTCGCAGGCAAGCTGAAAGATCGAAGCGATATCCTTGAGGTGTTGGAAAAATAGTTTCACTGCTATAATGATCATGTTCAAACCATGACGACACTAGCACGCACCGCCACAGTCGATCGCAAGACCGGCGAGACCGACATCAAGCTGACCCTCTCCCTGGATGGGGCGGAAACCCCCGACATTCGCACGGGCATCCCGTTTTTCGACCACATGCTCACGCTCTTTGCCCGTCATGGTCTGCTCGACCTTACGGTGCTTGCCAAAGGGGATATCGAGGTCGATTACCACCACACGGTGGAGGATGTCGGCATCACCTTGGGGCAGGCCCTTGCCAAGGCACTTGGTGACAAGGCGGGAATCCGCCGTTACGGCCACGCCTATGTCCCGATGGACGAGGCTCTGGTCCGGGTCGTGGTCGATTGCAGCGGCCGTCCCTTCCTTGCTTACGAGGCTCCCCGCGGCGTCGAGGCGATCGGTCTATTCCCCTTCCAGCTTGTGGAGGAGTTCCTGCGTGCCGTCGCCGTCCAGGCAGGGCTCACCCTGCATGTCTCGATTCTGGCTGGCAGGGATGCCCATCACATGGCTGAGGCGATCTTCAAGGCACTCGGACGCGCACTTGATGTCGCTGTCTCCCGCGATGAGCGAGTGAAGGGAATCCCCAGCACCAAGGGAGTGCTGTGAGTCCCTCTCCGCTCCTCGGACTTGTCGATTACGGCAGCGGAAACCTTCGCAGCGTCCAGCGCGCCATCGAGCATGCGGGCGGATCCTGTATGCTGGCCCGCACTCCCGACGAGGCGGCCAAGTGCGACGCACTTGTCGTGCCCGGCGTCGGGTCCTTCGGTGACTGCGCCCGCCAGTTGCGTGAGGTCGGGCTCTGGGATTTTCTCCGCGAATGGCTCGTGGCGGACCGCCCCTACCTCGGGATCTGCCTCGGCTACCAGCTGCTCTTCGATTCGAGCGAGGAATCGCCCGGAGTGGAGGGGCTTGGCGCCCTCAAAGGCAAGGTCGTTCATTTTCCAAAGGCTGCCGGACTCAAGATCCCCCACATGGGTTGGAACCAACTTCATATCACCACTCCCTCGGATCGCCTTATGGCGGGACTCGGGCAGAACCCCGACTTCTATTTTGTCCACTCCTACTACCCGGTGCCCGAAGATGCCTCGGTGATCACCTCGACCTGCGACTACGGTGTCGAGTTTGCATCCAGCGTCAGCCGTGGAAACCTGAGCGCCGTCCAGTTCCACCCCGAGAAGAGCCAGGCACTCGGTCTCTCCATGCTCCGGAACTTCATCACATCCCTGTAGTCAGCCTTCTACCTTTCACCTTTCACTTTTTATTTTCCACCATGTTGCTCTATCCCGCCATTGATCTCATGGATGGTCAGGTCGTCCGCCTCGAGCGGGGGCTGGCCGCCAAGAAAACCGTCTACAGCATTGATCCCGTGGCGATGGCCCTTCAATGGGAAGCTGCCGGAGCCGACTGGATTCATCTCGTCGATCTGGATGCGGCCTTCGAGGGTAAAAGCCGCAACCTCGATGTCATTCGCGCGATCACCAAGGCCGTCTCGGTGCCTTGCGAACTGGGTGGCGGGATGCGCGACTCCGGATCAATCGAGGCCGGCCTCTCCACCGGGGTTCATCGGGTGATCATCGGCACCAAGGCGGCCGAACCCGGATTCCTTGCCGAGGCGGCGGGAGCCTTCGGTCCCTCCCGTCTTGCCGTTGGCATCGATGCCAAGGAGGGCAAGGTGGCCGTGAAGGGATGGGTCGAGACCATGGAACTCACGGCGCTCGATCTCGCCCGCGAGGCGGTGAATGCCGGAATCCGCACGATCATCTACACCGATATCGCGACCGACGGGATGCTTCAGGGACCTAATCTTGCCGCCATGCGCGAGATGGCTGCGGCGGTTCCGTGCGACCTGATCGCCAGCGGCGGCGTCTCCGGTCCCGAGGATATCCGTCAACTTGCGACCGTTCCCGGTATCCACGGAGCCATCATAGGACGCGCGCTCTATGAGGGACGTATGCCCGCAGATCTTCGGAGTATCCTGAAGGGTTGATCATCGTAAATCAGGACAACAGGGGCTTTGATCCCCTCCCGAGTTCCTGTTTTCCAATCTCAATCCCTAACAGTCTTCTGCCTTCAGCCTTCAGGCTAATTTCCTGACACCTCAGTCTACCTTGAATTTCCCGTGGCCCTCTTTCTTGATCGAGTTCACGGTGGCTAGCAGAGACTTGGCCTTGTCGTACTGACCTGCTTTCACGGCCTCTTCGACCTGATCGAACGCCCCAGAGAGTTCGTCGAGTTCGTGTCTGTAGTCGGACAGGAAGTTTTCACGCTTGTCGGCGGGGATGGAGGCGGCCTTCCGCGGCTCGAGGGTTTTGGAATCCGTCACCGCTTTCTTCAGGGCTTCGAGAAGGACGATGTTCTCCTGCTGCTTGGCGGGATCGGCCACCTGCTGGGAGAGTTGTCGCATCCCGCGGGCGAGGATCTTCATCTGCCCTTCAAGCGGTGAATCCACCTGAGCCTGCAGGAATGTCGGAAATGCGAGAAGCGCGAGGGTTGCGAGAAGAGTGAGATGTTTCATGGGAAGGAAGAGGATTTAGCCTGCCATGACGATGTTCACAAGACGGCCGGGAACGACAATCACTTTCTTCACCTCCTTGCCCTCGAGATGAGGGGCCAGGGCGGGATCGGCGAAGGCGGCCTTCTCCACGCTTTCCTTGTCGGAGGATGACGGCACGGTGAGGTGTCCGCGAACCTTTCCATTGATCTGGACCGCATAGGAGATCTCATCGACGACGAGATATTCCTCGTTCCAGGCGGGCCACTTGGCCTGCGAGGCAAGCCCTTCGAATCCCGGAAACTTTCTACCGAGGTGCATCCAGAGTTCCTCAACCAAGTGCGGGGCGAAGGGGCTGAGCAGTGGCAGGAAGAGACGGAGCGCCTCCACGGGCCGTGGCTTCGCCGAGGTGAACTCGTTTGTGAAGATCATCATCTGGGAGATCGCCGTGTTGAAACTGAGCGCCTCGATATCCTCGGTCACCTTCCTGATGGTGGCGTGCAGTACCCTGCGCTGGGTATTGGTCAACTCCTGCTCCGCAAGGTCACCGGAGAGGATCCAGTTCCCTTCCTGATCCTCGTTCATGGCCATGCGCCAGACGCGCGCCAGGAAGCGGTAGACCCCCTCCACGCCGGTCATGCTCCAGGGCTTTCCGTGCTCAAGCGGGCCCATGAACATCTCGTAGAGACGCAGGGAGTCGGCTCCGTACTCGGCAATCACGGAATCAGGATTGACCACGTTGCCGCGGCTCTTGGACATCTTCACCCCGTCATCCCCCAGGATGAGGCCTTGGTTCACCAGGCGCTGGAACGGCTCGGGTGTGGTGAGGTGGCCGAGATCGAAGAGAACCTTGTGCCAGAAGCGCGCATAGAGGAGGTGGAGCACGGCGTGTTCGGTGCCCCCGACATAGAGATCAACCCCGCCCGGTTTTTCCGCATCACCCATCCAGTATTGCTCTGCCTCCTTGCCGATGAAGCGCTCGCTGTTCCTCGGATCGCAGAAGCGTAGGTAATACCAGCAGGATCCGGCCCATTGCGGCATCGTGTTGAGCTCGCGTCTGGCTGTCTCGGAATAGCGGACCCACTCGGTCGCCTTGGAGAGGGGTGGCTCGGCCGTGCCGGTCGGCTTAAAGTCCTCCATCGCGGGAGGCTCCACCGGGAGTTCGTTTTCCGGGAGGGGGCGGTGGGCGCCGTTCTCCCAGACAATAGGGAAGGGTTCTCCCCAGTAGCGCTGGCGAGAGAAGAGCCAGTCGCGGAGTTTGTAGGTGATGGTGCCGCGGCCGAAGCCCTTCTCCTCAAGCCAGGCGATCATCTTGTGCTTCGCCGCGGGTGTGCGGAGCCCTTCGATGGCGTGGGAGTTGATTACGGTGCCTTCGCCACTAAAACAGCCCTGAGTTTTTTCGCTCTGGGGTTCATCGGGACGGACAACTTCGCGGATCGGCAGGTTGAAGGCCGTGGCAAACTCATGATCCCGCTCATCGTGGGCGGGAACCGCCATGATGGCCCCGGTGCCGTATCCGGTGAGGACATAGTCGGCGATCCAGACCGGGATCTTCTCGCCGTTGACCGGATTGATCGCGGATATGCCGAGAGGTACGCCGCTCTTTGTCTTTGCCAGATCGGTCCGCTCGAGATCGCTCTTGGAATTGCATTCTTTCCTGTAGGCCTCGACCGCTTCGCGTTGGGTGGCCGAGGTGATCTTTTCCACAAGCTCATGCTCGGGTGCCAGCACCAGGTAGGTGGCGCCGAAGAGGGTGTCGGGTCGGGTAGTGAAGACCGTGACGGTCTCCTCGAATCCTTCGAGGCCGAAGCGCACCTCGGCCCCCTCGCTGCGGCCGATCCAGTTACGCTGGAGCAGTTTGATCGAGTCGGGCCAGTTCAGGCCGTCGAGATCGGCGATCAGTCGCTCCGTGTAGGCGGTGATGCGAAGCATCCACTGGCGCATCGGTCGGCGCTCCACGGGGAAGCCGCCCACCTCGCTCTTGCCGTCGACGACCTCCTCATTGGCCAGCACGGTTCCGAGTCCGGGGCACCAGTTCACCGGCACCTCCGAAACAAAGGCGAGCCTCACGCTGTCGGGGTCGTTTCCCTTGTAGGTGGCGATCGGCTCCGCCTTGTTGGTCGCCGGATTCACCCAGGCGCCGTAGAGCTGGAGGAAGATCCACTGGGTCCAGCGGAAGTAGTCGGGATCGGTCGTGCTGATCTCGCGCGACCAGTCATAGCTGAATCCGATCGACTGGAGCTGGGTGCGGAAGTTGTCGATATTCCGCTGGGTGGTGACGCGCGGATGCTGGCCGGTCTTGATCGCGTACTGCTCGGCCGGCAGGCCGAAGGCGTCCCATCCCATCGGGTGGAGGACATTATCCCCCTTGAGCCTGTGATATCGGGCCAGGATATCGGTGGCCGTGTATCCCTCGACATGGCCGACATGGAGTCCGTCGCCGCTCGGGTAGGGGAACATGTCGAGCACGTAGAACTTTTTCGCCTTGGGGTCGAACCCGGGGTCGCCGGGATTGGCGGCGCGGAAGGCATTCGTCTCGAGCCAATGCTTCTGCCAGCGGGGCTCGAATTCAGGAAAAGGATAGTGCTTGCGGGTAAGGGACATCTCGTTCGAACTGGTAAGTTATCCATGGAAACCGAAAACACCGCTTCCGCCAAGCTCCCTAAGCTTCTGCTAGCCACTCGCAACAGGCACAAGACCCGCGAGATCCAGACCATGCTGGGGGAGGGGGTGCTTGTCACCGATGCCACCGAGGCGGGGAATCTGCCCGAGATCGAGGAGACGGGAACCACGTTCGAAGAGAATTCCAGGCTCAAGGCCGAGGGGATTTCCCTTCATGTGGGGGGGATTGTTCTGGCCGATGACTCCGGCCTGGAAGTCGATGTGCTGGGCAAGGAGCCCGGCGTCTATTCCGCCCGATACGCGGCCCTCGGCAAGCCGCATGGCACTCTCTCCGGGTCGATTGACGAGGCCAACACCGCCCTGGTCCTTGAGAGGACGTCGGGAGTGCCCTATGAGCAGCGCACGGCACGCTTCCGTTGTGTCCTGGCTGTCGCCGAGAACGGTGTCACCTTGGCGGTCTTTGACGGAACCGTGGAGGGGATTCTGGCCACCGAGGTGAGGGGTGAGGGGGGCTTCGGCTACGACCCGATCTTCATGCCCTTGGGATACGCCGAGACTTTCGGAGAGCTCTCCAGCGAGGTGAAGCACACCATCAGCCACCGCAGTCGCGCCCTCGCACAGTTCAAGGAGTGGTGGGCGGCAAGGGAGGACCGCAGTCCGGCGGGATGAAGGTTTATCCCAGATTTTGCATTAGAGCAGCGTTGACAGGTTTGAGCGTTTCACCCGGATGGTGAGTCCCTGAAGGGTTAAAAACGTTACACCGTTAAAAGGTTAAAAGGGGGCTGAAGTCCGAGGCCGAATTGA
>JBAPTI010000008.1:0-2068 GCA_049282095.1 Chthoniobacterales bacterium | reverse complement strand
GTTTCAGGGCCGGGAAGAGAAACTGCGCGAGAAGGAAGACCAGGATGGGAAAGGAAAGAACCATCCCGGCGTAGAAGGAGAGTTCGAGCGAAATGGTCATCGAGTCGGCCACGCCGAGCGACTGTAGGGAGGAGGCTCTCTGCGGATCGACCGCCAGCAGGGGGCGCTGGATGACCGATGCCAGGAGATCACGGAAGAAGAAAGCCCCCACCATCGCGACCACGAGGACAACCGCCATCCGGATGATCACGAGACGCAGATCAGCGAGATGATCCATGAAGGGACGCGGCTCGTCCTCCTGCTCCCGGAAGGAGAAGATCTTGTTCAGCTCCATGGGGGATCTCCGGCCTGTTACTTTGCCGCCAGTTTCGATTTCCAATGGGCCAGGCGCCCCGCGACATTTTCCGGCGAAGGGCCTCCCACGGCCGAACGGGCCCGGAGTGAGCGAATCGGATCGAAGAGTGCCTTCCACCCCGGAACGAGTGAGGGGCAGAGCTCAAGAAGGAGATCCTCGGGAAGCTGATCCAGCGGCACTCCCCGACGAACCGATTCGGAAGCGAGTTTCCCGACCACGTCATGGGCGTTGCGGAACGGCATGCCGCCACGGACCAACTCATCAGCCAGATCGGTCGCAAGCAAGGCAGGGTCGGAGGCGGAGCGGTGGGCCCTCTCCTTGTGAAAGGAAAGCGCCTCCATCATTTCCGCGGTGACGGCCAGTGCCATCCGTGCCGTGTCGACGGAATCGAACACAGCCTCCTTGTCCTCCTGAAGGTCGCGGTTGTAGGCCATGGGAAGGCCCTTCAGTACGGTCAGCAGGCGGAAGAGATTGCCGTAGAGGCGGCCGGTCTTGCCTCGGGTCAGCTCCGCGATATCGGGATTCTTCTTCTGGGGCATCAGGCTCGAACCGGTCGCATGCCGGTCGCTCAGCTTGGCAAATCCGAACTCGGTCGTGGTCCAGAGGACCACATCCTCGGAAAGTCGGGAAAGGTGCATGCCGAGGATGGCCAGCGCCGAGAGCAACTCCAGGGCGAAGTCACGGTCACTCACGCCGTCGAGGCTGTTTTGCGTGACCCGGGAGAATCCGAGTTCCTTGGCGATAGCCTCCCGGTCAAGGAGGAGGGTCGAGGCGGCAAGGGCTCCGGATCCCAAGGGCATCTCGTCCATCCGTTCCGACACATCGGCCAAGCGTCCGTGATCCCGATCGAGCATCTCGACATAGGCAAGGAGATGGTGAGCCAGGGGGACGGGCTGGGCGCGCTGGAGATGCGTGTATCCGGGAATGAGGACTTCCTGATTGGCGGCGGAGAGAGCGACCAGCGCCGACTGCAGGGAGCGAACGCCGAACTGCAAACCGGTCACCTCGTCACGGAGGTAGAGGCGCAGATCGGTCGCGACCTGATCATTACGGCTGCGGGCCGTGTGCAGCTTGGCGCCGGCATCACCGATCCGACGGGTGAGTTCCTTCTCGATGTTCATGTGGATATCTTCCAGATCCACCGAGAAGTTGAATTTCCCGGCCGCGATTTCATCCCCGATCGTTTCCAGCCCGTCCTTGATCGCGGTAAACTCCTCCTGGGTCAGATATCCGGCTGTCAGAAGGGCCCGGGCATGGGCGATGCTCCCCCTGATATCGTGGCGATAGAGCCTCCAATCGAAGGAAACGGATTCCCCGTAATCGCGAAGGAGAGTGGACATCGATTCTTCAAAACGACCGTGGCGCATGCTCCCGAAGCTAGCGCTTTTCCCACGGATCGGAAACAAGAATGGAGGGGATAATGCCTCTGGCCGTGAAGCGGTTAAAAAGTTGAGGCGTTAAAATGGTTAGAAGTGTTACAAGGTTACAAGGTGGATCCGGAAACCCCTGAACCTGAATTCGATAAGGCGCCATCAAGAAGTTTGCTGAACATGGCTTGCCTCCGAGAGCGGAATGAGTGCCTGCCTTCAGCACGTTGTAACGTTTTAACAGTTGACGCCACTTGCCTCCCGGCAAGCGGTGGCGCCCTTACGGGTCACGACTGCGCGTGATCTTCCGCGCATGTTCCAGCATGCTTGGTTCAACGGTTTTAAC
>JBAPTI010000007.1:0-17263 GCA_049282095.1 Chthoniobacterales bacterium | reverse complement strand
GGCCGGGCTCGGGGAGGGGATCGTTGTAACGTTGATGATCCTGGTAGGCCATCACGGTGCCATCGGCCCGATGCGGCGCGTAGCGATCCTCTCCCACCTGGCCGTAATCGACGGTCAGGACGATGCCGCGTTGCAGCTTCGCATGCAGTGTCGCGAGCCACGGGGAAAGTCCGGGATTCCATTCGACCCGGAAACCGGGAGGGAGGTTGGTCGGTAGTTTCGCGGCGACGGCCCTTAGGGCGGGATCTGAAATCGGGCGGGTGACCAGCCGGAGACCCTGATCGTCGAGACCCACGCATTCCTCCTCCCAGAGGCTGCCGCTCCACCGGAGTGAGTCGACAGGGAAGGCGTCCAGGAGCTCGTTGGAGAGATGGATGCCGGTGAATTCGGGCACCTCCCCGAGGGAAGTCACCCAACCGACGTCGGGGAACGATTGCAGGCGCTCCCGTTGCCTTCGCTGATTCACGGCAAAGGGTTCCACGATGAGGAAACGCGCGCAACGGCTGAACTCATCGGCGCTCTTGGCAATCTCCCCGAGAATATCAGCCGCCATGCTTCCGTCGTTGGCCCCCTGCTCCACGATCGTGAATGGGGAGGGGCGGCCGAGTCGTTCCCAGACTTCCCTGCAGACAGAGGCAAGGAGTCGTCCGTAGATGCTGCCGACGCTGACGCTGGTGTAGAAATCCCCCTCCTTCCCCACCCGCGCGCGGCCCGAGGCGTAGTAACCGTGTTCCGGATGATAGAGGGCCGCTTCCATGAAGCGACGGAAGGGGATGAGTCCGCCGCCCGAACGGATTTCCTCAACGAGAAGTGGAAAAAGTGGAGAATGGGAACCGTGAGTCACGTCTGGGGTGGATGTCATGGCCGATGGATTGTCTCGTTCGAGTGCGAAGAGTCCGCAGGTCTTTACCCACCGACCCGGAGTTCCTGCCAGGGACGTCCCGACTCAAGGGCTTCCGCCATGGCCGCGAAGAACGCCCCCCGCTTCTCGAAGTTGTCGTTGTAGCCGATCCCCTCGAAGTGCATCCAGCAATGGTCGATGATCTGGACACTTGCCGATTGATCGATGCCGGGTGGTTTCAACTCCACCCTCCTATCGTCGGCGAAGCGGAGCTCCTTGCGATCCAACTTGCTGTAAAGCGATGTCCAGAGCCGACCTCCCGTGTCGAGATCACGGCAAAAATCATAGAGGAAATTGGCTCCCTTGGCAGGGAAGTCCGCCAGCCTGTAGGCGCAGTAGCCGGCCCAGAGGTGCCAGCAGGAGCCAAGTCCAGGCTTGAAGAGTCCGTAGACCGGCCGATCCCCCATCAACTCCGCGAAGTCCACCGGCGCGACCGGAATGAGATCGTGGTCGATGAAGGCAAAGAGATTCGGCTTCAGCGGACGGAACAGGTTCTGCACGATCCAGCTCATGGCCATTCCGTGGGAGCGGTTCACATGGTGGGTTTTGTAGGGGGGGAGCGGAAGGTAGGGAGTTCCGTGCTTTTGGCACACGGCCTTGATCTCTTGCCGTTCCTTCGGGAATCGGGAGTTGTCCACGATGATGAGTTCGGCATTGCGGAGGTTCCGCTTCGCCATGCGCAGCAGCCAGTCGATGACCCATGGGCGCTCGAAGGCGACGGCCACCACCAGATTGCGTCCACGGAGGTGCCGTTTTTCCTCCAGAAAGAGGGGGAGTTCCTTATTGGTCGCGCCGAGGTAGCGGCTCAGGAAGAGATCGTTGCGGACCTGCCGGAGGCCGTTGTGAAAAGGCTTCAGAAGCAGCCACTCCCTGGCCGAAAACTCGCTGGGGCCGCGCATCCGGTTACTGGCCGCGGGTCACTTCGCGCGCGTAGATGTTGATCTGGCCGTCATCACCGCGCTTCACGGAAGTGATCTCGAAAGGACGGAGCGTGTCGCGCGAAAGCATGCTCCCTTCGGTCGGGGGCGTTGCGCCCGCGGGGAACTCCACGATCACCCGCACCTTGGAACTGGGGCCGACGGGAACTCCCGCCACGGCGCCTTGGGGCCTTAGGACGGCGCGTCCGTTGCCGGAGGCGGTGACCGAGAAGCGGCCCTTGAGATAATTGCGCTCACCGCCGATGCCGCGGTTGGCGAGTTCCTGACTTTCGGAGGGTTCCACGAGCCGACCTCGAGGCATCTGCCCCGGCGCATAGACCGGCCAGACCTGGGCCGGGGAGGCCGCGGCCGGTTGCGTGGTGGCGGTGACGCCGTTCGAGGCTGCCTGGGCGGAGGGTGCCAGCCCCGGAGTCGGAGAGGCGGCGGCAACCGGTTTGACTGCGGGCGTGGCGACGGGAATAGGTGTGGAAGCCGGTGAGAAAGAGGGTGCGGGGGTCGCCACCGGTTGGGCAGGGAGTGCCGCCGGAAGTGTGTTCACGGGGGTCGCGACGGGGATGGCCACGGGAACAGGGGTCGACACCGGGATCGCCGGCAGGACGGGTTGCGCATTCACCGGGATGGCCCGCGCCACGGTCGGTTCTGACGCGGGCAGCGCCCCCTTAGCGGGAACGGCGGGAGTGGAGACAGCAATGGCTTTGGCCACCTTGGGTTCCGGAGTGGGTGTGGCCATCTCCTCGGCAATCCTGCTGATCCTCAGGCCAAGTCCCGGTTTGTCGGCCCCCTTGCCTAGCTTTCCACCCGAGAGTTCCCCGATCTCATCGCGGGAGAGGGCGGGAAGTCCTGCCTCGAGGTTCAGTTCCTGCGGTGGCTCCAAGGAGAAGCTGGTTCCTCCCTTTGCCGATCCGTAGCTTCCATAGAGGAGCGGCATCGTGGTGAGCAGGATACGGCTTTCGCTGATCCGGTCGATATGAACGACCGCCGAGAGGTCGAGCGGCTTCTCCAGCTTGATCTCCTGACCCGGGGTGAGGGATCGCTTCAAGGCCGGAAGATTTGACTCCTCGCAGGTGAAGGGTTGCTCCACGAGGATCTCGGGCTGTTCCACCGCCTGAAGCAGGGCGATCAGTCCGGGATTGCAGAATGATTTCTTCGTCAGGGGAAGAGTGCCGATGACCCGGTAGGTCCCCACGGCGTAGGGGACCAATTCGCGGTTCTGATGGTAGTTGCGGATAAAGTTCCGTAGCAGCTTCTCGTTGGTGCGACTGATCTCGGAACCCGTCATCGATCCGAAACGCTCAAGAAGCTGGCCCGGCTTGAGGAACTCCCCGCGGGGGGCCGCCGTGACCTCGAAGCGCTGGGGAGGCTCCACCTTGTGGAGTCGGAGGAGCAGCCTGTAGTTCGCGGCCTTCTCCGGATGGGCGAAGATGTAGTAACTCCCCATCCAGCAGAGGAAGACGAAGCCGATCAGGAGGAAAATGAAGATCGTCCAGCCGAAGAGGCTGTCCGAGTTGCCGCCACTCCGGTGACCGGAGTGTGCCTGATAGCTGTAGTAGCGTTTGCCTGCCATGTGATCAGGAAAGAAGAACCGCGCAGGAAATCGCTGGCAACCGAAAACGGAAGGACATGAGGGAATTAGGCGCTCTTTTCCCCGGGCTCGAACGATGTGCCGCATCCGCAGCTTCGGGCCGCCTTCGGATTGATGATCCGGAATCCGGCACCTGTCAGGTCGTCGCTGTAGTCGAGGGTGCACCCCGCCAGATGAGGGAGACTTTCCGGATCGACCGAAACGACGCCTCCATCACGCTCCGTGACCTCGTCGCCGGGCCGCGGTTCTCCCAGGCTCATGGCATACTGCAGGCCGGCGCAACCGCCCTTCTCCACGGCTAGGCGCAGGCCGGAGGTTCCTTTTTCAAGGGCCAGTTCCCTCAGGTGCTTCGCCGCCGCATCGGTGATCTCGATCATGGGAATAAATTAGAAGGAAAAATGAAAAATGAAGAATGAAAAAGAGCAGTCACAGGGAAGGCCTCTCTGATCAACCTGATTTAGGGATAGAGCGGCATTAATGGGTGTTGCTGTTTCACTCAGATGGTGGGGCCTCAGGGAGGTAAAATGTTACAGCGTTAAAAGGGTTAGAAGGGACTGAATTGGAAACCTTGATTCGACTCTTCGGCCCGTGCTGCTGTGACGAGTTCTCCGAATGCGCCATCTCAATTCTCAGATCAGGGCTGTTTTGATCCACTTTTTAACGCTTCAACGTTCTAACTTTTTTAACCCCTTCCCCGCTCCCGGAATCCTGTCCCTATTGCATAACCCGGGATCAATGCTTTTACCTTTCACCTTTTACCTTTTACCTTTTTTCCATGGGTTCCATCCGCCTCCTTCCCGACATCCTTGCCAGCCAGGTGGCTGCCGGTGAGGTGGTGGAGCGCCCCGCCTCCGTGGTCAAGGAACTGGTGGAGAACTCCATCGATGCCGGTGCCCGGCGCATCACCATCGAGTTTCAGCGGGGCGGTGCCCGCCTGATCCGGGTGACCGACGACGGATCCGGCATGGACCGCGCCGATGCCCTTCTCTGCCTGGAACGCCACGCCACCAGCAAGATCCGTGAGAGCGGCGATCTCGCCGCCATCACCACCCTCGGATTCCGCGGCGAGGCCGTGCCCAGTATCGCGAGTGTCTCCCGGTTCCGCCTCTCCACGCGCCGTAGGGAGGATGAGGCAGGGACGCTGATCGAGGTGACCGGCGGGAAGATCCATGGGGTGCAGGATTCCGGCGACGCTCCCGGCACCGCCATCGAGGTGGCCGACCTCTTCTTCAACGTCCCCGCCCGCCGCAAATTCCTCCGGGGCGAGCAGACCGAGGCCGCGAATCTGCTGCAGCAGATCGAGATCCTGGCGGTCGCACATCCCGGGATTTCCTTCATCTGCAGGCGGGACGACCGGGAGGTCTTCCGTCTGGCCGCCACCGAGGATCTGGCCGTGCGGCTCCGCGATCTGCACGGGGAGGCATTCCTCGGAAAACTGATCAAGGTTCCTCCCCTCGAGAGCCATGGAGTGCGCGTGCATGGATGGATCGCCAGACCGGGCGAGGGGAGGAGCGACAGGAGCCGGCAGATGACCTTCGTGAACGGGAGGATCATCCGGAGCCCCGTTCTCTCCCTGCCGCTCCGCGAGGCGTGCGACGGAGTCCTTGCCAAGGGGTTGCATCCCCCCGCGGTTCTCTTTTTCGAGATCGACCCGGCGGCGGTCGACTGCAACGTCCATCCCGCCAAGCGCGAGGTCCGCTTCCGCGATCCCGGGATGATCCGCGCCGCCGCCCTGGAGGCCGCCCGCTCGGCATGGGGCATGGCTTCCCCCACCGCCCCGGCACTTGAGGCAATCGGCCCCGGTTCCGACCCGCTCTTCCCACCGATCATCAAGCCGTCATGGTCGCCTTCCGTCGGCTCCCCTCAGCAGGAGTTCGCGGTTCAGGAACCCGATTCAGCCCGCGTCGCAGAGTCACCCACTAGGTTTTCATCCCCAACTTCCAACTTCCAACTTCCAACTCCTCCAGCGGTCCAATTTATTGGATCGCTTGCCGGCCGCTACCTCCTCTTCGAGGAGCAGGAGAGCCTCATGATCGTGGAGATCCGTGCGGCCCGGGAGAGGATCCTCTACGAGCGTTTCCTTGCCCGGCTCGGTCAGGGGGAACTCGAGAGCCAGAGCCTGTTGCTTCCCGAGATCCTCGAGATGTCGGTTGCCGATCTGGCGTGGATCGACGCCCACCGCTCGATCCTCCGTGCGGCTGGACTCGTGGCCGAATCCTTCGGACAAGGAAGCCTCGGAACAGGGAGTCTCAAGGTCGATGCCATCCCCGCCGACGCAGCCTCCCTTCCCGTCATGGAGATCGTGATCCGTCTGGTGGACGAACTGAGGACCCTTGCCGAGACACCGACCCTCGATCTCCCGGGTCGCGAAGCCCTCGCCGCCTCCGTCAGCCGTCTTGCGGCGGCCGGAGCGAGACTTCCCTCCGGAGAGGAGGGGTCCCGGATGCTCCTGCGCGACCTGCTTGCCTGCGATCATCCCTACGTCACTCCGAAGGGACGCCCCACCATGAGTCAGATGGCGCCCGGCGAACTCTCACGCCGCTTCACGGCTTAAGTCCCCAGAGATTCCTTCTTTTTCATTTTTCATTTTTCCTTCAGCCTTTTGAGCGTGCCCGAAAAACTCCACATCGAACCGGCGACTCTCGACGATCTGCCCCAGCTCGCCGATCTGCTCTACGACCTCTTTTCCCACGAGGCCGACTTCATCCCCAACAGGGAGAAGCAGATGCGCGGTCTGCAGCTGATCCTGGAGCAACCGAGCCGCGGCCGCATCTTCGTTCTACGTAGCGGAGCCAGGATCATCGGCATGATCAACCTGCTCATCACCATCAGCACGGCCGAGGGGGGATTCGTGCTCATTCTCGAGGATCTCGTGGTCCACTCCGACCACCGTGGGCAGGGCTACGGCGGCAGACTGCTCGAGCATGCGCTCGACTACGCGCGCAGCAAGGGCTTCCTCCGCATCACACTCCTCACCGACAAGATGGAGGACCGCCCGCGCGAGTTCTACGAGCAGCACGGCTTCCGCCAGAGCGGGATGGTTCCGATGCGCTATTACTTCACGCCTCACGAGGCCAAGGAGGCCCCGTCCCATGGGTAAGGGTGAGGGTAATGGTGAGGCGGCTTCCCGCGAAGGCGTCGTCGATCTCGGGTTTGCCCGGGTCGATTCGGCCCGTCGCGATCGGTGCGGTCGAGCCGAGGTGATCTTCGGACAGGGCAAGACCGCCGAGGAGATCGCCGGCATAGCCTCCGTCATCCACGCCCGTGAGGGTCACGTCCTGGCCACCAGGGTCACGCCCGAGGTCGCGGCCGGGGTGAAGGCGCTCCTGCCCGAAGCCGTCTACCATTCCCGCAGCCGCTGCCTCACCCTGGGTGCGGCACCGCAAAACAGTTCCTCCACACCGGTCGGAGTCCTTTCCGCCGGGACCAGTGACCTTGCCGTGGCGGAGGAGGCGGCGGTCACCTTGGAATCCTTCGGAAGGGCCGTGGAGCGGATCCATGACGTCGGCGTGGCCGGCATCCACCGCCTCTTCGCGGAATTGGACCGTATCCGTTCCTGCAGCGTCCTGGTTGTCGTTGCCGGAATGGAGGGGGCCCTTCCCAGCGCCGTGGCCGGCCTTGTGGAGATTCCCGTCATCGCCGTCCCCACGAGCATCGGCTACGGGGCCCATTTCCAGGGGCTCACCGCGCTGCTCGGCATGGTCAACAGCTGCGCCAGCGGGGTGACCGTCGTGAACATCGACAACGGATTCGGCGCCGCCTTTGCCGCCGACTCGATCCTTCGTCTTGTCGAGAAGAAGGCCACGGCATGAGAGCCCCCGCCGCTTTCGTCCTTGCGGCGGGCCTCGGAACTCGGTTGCGCCCGCTGACGGATCTCCTGCCCAAGCCCCTGGTTCCGGTCTTTCACAAACCTCTCCTGACCTTCGCGCTCGACAGCCTGATTGCGGCTGGGGTCGGGTCGCTCGCCCTCAATACCCATCATCTGCCCGGCGCCTTTGCCGAGGCATTCGGAGCCGACCCTTCCTACCGGGATCGCCCGCTGAGCATCTTCCACGAGCCTCTCCTGCTGGAGACGGGAGGTGGCATCCGCAATGCCCGCAGCGCCCTGGGTGAATCGACCTTCCTGCTCTACAACGGCGACATCCTGGCGGATCTCCCCCTGCGCGACCTGCTGGCCCGTCATGCATCTTCCGGGGCGCTTGCCACCATGCTTCTGCGTCCCGGATCGATGGGTGGTCCGGCCAATGTCCTGATCGACCCCTCCTCGGGGAGCATCCTCGACATTCGGGGAGAACTAGGTGCCGACGAATCCCTCGGAGAACTTGCCGTCTATTGCGGGATCGCGGTCTTTGAGCCTGAAATCTTCCGATGGATCCCCCCGGAGGGGCCCTCCTCGATCATCAAGTCGCTCATCACGGCGATGCGGGCCGGTGAGCGCGTGTGCGGACTGCTCTGCAACGATCGGAACGGAAAGCTCTGGCACGACCTCGGGCAACCCTCCACCTATCTGGAGGCTCATCGGTTGCTTGCCGATCCCGCCAATCGACCCTCCTACATCACCGATCCTCTCTGGCCGCGTGCCGTCGATCCCGGGGCGCGGATCAGATCCGGAGTCTCGCTGGAGGGGATGGTCTCCGTCGGACGCGGGGCCTCGGTCGGGGAGGGGGCCGTGATCCGCGACTCCATCCTCTGGCCGGGGGCTGTCATCGCGCCGGGATCCCGCCTCGAGGGATGCATCGTCAGCGGGATTGTTCCGGTCTCGGGTGATTTGAAGGGGGAGGTTCTGTGATGACCGAGGACCTCTTGCTTGAAAAAACCGCCGCCGCCCTGCCGGGCTTCACACCGGAAGGGTTGAGCCCGATCGAGAAGGGAGGCTCCAGCCGCTTCTTTTACCGGGTCTTTTCCGGGAACGGCACAGCACCGCGCCGCTCCGCGATCCTTGTTCGCGACCTCGGCGAGAAGGAAGAGAACAGGCACTACGCCGCGCTGGCTGGATTCCTCTCCTCCCACGGCGTACCCGTTCCCAAGGTGCTGGCCACATCCGACGGCGAGGGTCTCCTCTGGCTCGAGGATCTCGGCGAGCAGGATCTCTGGGCCACGCGCAACGAATCCTGGGAAGTCCGCCGCCCACTCTACGAGTCGGTGCTCCGCGGGATCGTGCTGCTCCACCGGATTCCCTGCGGTGATGCCGATGTCCGGGGGCTTCATCTCCAGCTGGCTTTCGACGAGCGACTCTACCGCTGGGAGCAGGAGTATTTCGTTTCCCATTGCCTGGGAGATCTCTTCGGCACCTCCCGGGAGAAGCGTGAGGCCCTCCTGGATTCCCCTCGGATGAAGCATCTGGCCCAGGGGCTGGCCGCCCGGCCGCGACAACTGGTCCACCGGGATTTCCAGTCGCAGAATATCCTCATCCGTGGCAGTGATGCCGCGTTCATCGACTTTCAGGGAATGCGTCCCGGCCTGGCCCAGTACGATCTCGCCTCGCTCCTCTGCGATCCCTACGTCGTGATCGCCCCAGCGGAGCGCGATCACCTGCTCGATTACTACAAGCGGATCCTGAGCGGCGCGGGCATCGATGTCGGCGGCGAGTTTGACCGCGTCTTCTGGCAGTGCGCCGCCCAGCGTCTCATGCAGGCGCTCGGGGCCTACGGATTCCTGAGCATCCACCGGGGCAAGCCCGCCTTCCGCGCCCATGTCGCACCCGCGCTCATCCGGTTGCGCGAAGCCCTTGCGAATCTCCACCCCGACGACCGTCTCGAAGAGTTGGAGGAGGGGCTGAAAAACCTGAAAGACTCACAGGGATGCAAGGGATGAAAGGGATGGTAAGTTTGGAGATGGGCGTTGGATCGTCCTCGGTGGTTGAAGATGCTGGGCTTTCATCCGATCACCTATAGCCCATTGCCGATCCCCCTCTTAGCCTCGGATGGCCCTCGGCTGTTTTTCTACGTAGTTCAAAAATCCCCAAGATTGATCCCCTTTTCCTGATTTCCTGATTTCCTGATTAATAATTTCCTCATAATTCATCCTTCATCCCTGTTTTTTCACCGCACTCTGGCCACGTCCTCAGTGCCCTTGTCTTTTCCTTCCTGATTTCCTGATTTCCAGATTAGCCTTTTGCAGAACTTTTTCGGATTCTCCACCTAACAGCCTACAGCCTAAACCGCTACAGCCTTGCCTTTATGTTCCAAACCGTTGTCATCGAGAATCTCTGGCCGCAGATCGAGGGTGGGAAGTATCCGATCAAGCGCACTCCCGGTGAGGAAGTCACCGTCTATGCCGATATCTTCAAGGAGGGGCACGATGTCGTCCTTGCCGTGGTGAAGTGGCGCGCCGCGGGCGCGAAGAAATGGCAGGAGGCCCCGATGACCCCCGTCGGAGAGGATCGCTGGAGGGGGAGCTTTCCCGCGGGTCCCGTCGGCTTCACCGAGTGGACCATCGAGTCGTGGGGGGATGCCTTCGGCTCCTGGGTCGAGGAGATCGGCAAAAAGGCCAGGGGTGGCGCCACATCCCTTCCCTCGGAGACCCTGGAGGGTGCCGCTCTCGTGCGTGCCGCCGCCGGACGCGCCGGCAAGAACGCCGCCGCAAAGAAGCTCTCCTCGCACGCCGACCGCCTCGAGGCATCGTCCGATCCCGCCTCCCTGGTCGCCGCGGCTTCCGATGCGGAGTTGGTCACCCTCATGGGGCAGTGGCCCGACCGTTCGCTCTCGACCACCTACGCCCCTTCCCAGAAGGTGCGCGTCGACAGGAAGGGTGCGGCCTTCGCCGCCTGGTATGAGTTCTTCCCCCGCTCCGCCGAGGGGAAGGCCGGCAGCGGCTCCACCTTCCGCGATTGCCTCGGTCGGGTGGAGGACGCCAAGGCGATGGGCTTCGACGTCATCTACTTCCCGCCGATCCACCCGATCGGCATTACCGCCCGCAAGGGGGCGAACAATTCCCTCACCTGCAAGCCCGGCGAACCGGGCGTCCCCTACGCCATCGGCGGTCCCGCCGGAGGGCATTGCGAGGTCGAGCCGGAGCTCGGCACCATGGCCGACTTCGAGTGGCTGCTCGGCGAGATCAGGACTCGCGGCATGGAGGTCGCCCTCGACTTCGCGCTGAACTGCTCCCCCGATCACCCCTACGTGAAGGATCATCCCGAGTGGTTCTTCCACCGTCCCGACGGCACCATCAAGTATGCGGAGAACCCCCCGAAGAAATACGAGGACGTCTACCCGCTCGATTATCACAACGCCGGCTGGAAGGCCCTCTGGGAGGAGCTTCGCGACGTCCTGCTCTTCTGGGCTGGGAAGGGTGTGCGCATTTTCCGCGTCGACAACCCCCACACCAAGCCGGTCGCCTTCTGGGAGTGGGCGATCGCCGAAGTTCAGGCGAAGTTCCCCGATGTCATCTTCCTGAGCGAGGCCTTCACCCGGCCCAAGATGATGCGCGTCCTTGCCAAGGTCGGCTTCACGCAGAGCTACACCTACTTCACCTGGCGCAACTCACCCGCCGAGATCGAGGAATACTTCACCGAGCTGACCCGGACCCCGATGAGGGAGTATTTCCGGCCGAATCTTTTCCCCAACACCCCCGACATCCTGCCCGTCTACCTCCAGGAGGGAGGACGCCCCGCCTTCATGATCCGGGCGGTGCTCGCCACGACCCTGAGCGGAGTCTACGGCATCTACAGCGGCTTCGAGCTCTGTGAGAACGCCTCCCTGCCCGGCCGCGAGGAGTACCTCGACTCCGAGAAGTACCAGTACAAGCAGCGCGACTGGAACGCCTCCGGCAACATCAAGCCGCTCATCACCCGGCTCAATGCCATCCGCCGGGAGAATGCCGCGCTCCAGCAGACCAACAACCTCGCCTTCTTCCGCGCGGACAATCCCGCCCTCCTCTGCTGCCGCAAGTGGTCGCAGGATGGCTCCAACCAGATTCTCGTCATCGTCACCACCGACTTCCGCAATGGGCAGGGGGGGTGGATCGACGTCCCGACAGGCGATCTCGGACTTTCACCCGATTCGTCCTACCAGGTCGAGGATCTGCTCACCGGGGAAGTCTTCTCGTGGAGGGGAGCGCGGAATTTCGTCTCCTTCGATCCCTCGCGCCGTGTCGCCCACATCCTCCGCGTGAAGCGGTGATGTCTCCCGCGCGTCGTCATCGCTTTCCAAGACCATCGGCATGAACCAAAACCATCACACCCCCCACGAAGGCAAAGCGGCCGGTAATCAGGTGATTCCGGGTGCGGCATTCCATCACCTCTCCATCAAGGTCGTGGATTTCGACAAGGCCGTGGCCTTCTACAAGGAAGGGCTTGGCTTTCAGGAGAGGCTCAGTTGCACGCTCAAGGGAGAGCGCATGATCATGCTCGATATCGGGGATGGGAGTTGCCTGGAGATCTTCTCGGGTGGAAAGGCCGAAACCCCCTCCGAGGGACGCATCGCCCACTTCTGCATCCGCACCACCGATTGCGACGTGGCTCACGCCCGGGCGCTTGCCGCTGGCGCGGTCGAGCTTCGTCCCCCGCGGGATTTCAACCTTCCCGATCCGGTGAATCCCCTCGACGTCAGACTCTCCTTCGTCAGCACACCGAGCGGCGAAACCATCGAGTTCTTCCAGTTGTAGGGCATTTCACGCAACGGGCGCAACGGGCACCCTCCAGCATCGGCCCCTTTCGGATTTCCGGAGGGATCGTGATGGCCCGGCCTCGACCCTCGACCCTCGACCCTCGACCCTCGACCCTCGACCCTCGACCCTCGACCCTCGACCCTCGACCCTCGACCCTCGACCCTCGACCCTCGACCCTCGTCTCTCGTCTCTCGTCTCTCGGCTCTCGTCTCTCGTCTCTCGTCTCTCGTCTCTCGGCTCTCGGCTCTCGGCTCTCGTCTCTCGGCTTCTTTAACTTCTTCACCCTTCATTGTAAGCTCACCCTTTCACATCTTCTTCCTTCGGTCACCACGTGCCATTCCTGACACTCATCATAAATGAGTTGTTACTATGGCGGTTGTTGGGCTAAAGAGGACGAGTGGAAGGGTATGACCCATCTCCAATAGCGATCCTGCGAAGGAGATTAGCCTCTGCTTTCCATAAGACGTGCCAGCTCCTTCCGGTCTGGAACCCTTCAGCCGAGCCCCTTGATCCCAATCTAGTCCTCAATCCACGGGAAATGGAGATCTTCCGGCTCTACGGCTTGAACAGGACCTCCAAGGAAATTGCCGTGAGGCTTTTCATATCCTTCCAGTCCGCTGATACACATCTGGCCATCATCTCACGGAGACTCCGCATCCGTCGGCGTGATCTGCGGCGGGTTGCGAAGGAATTTATCGCGGAATTTGGAGTATAATCCCGCCTGCAGAGTTAACCGGCGCGGCAACTTGGGGAATCTTCCGCAAGATATTCATCCCAGATTTTGCAATCGAACCATGACAACAGGTCTGGAGCGTTCACCAAGATTGTGCGAGACGACCGGGTTAAAAGGTTAAAAGGTTAAAAGGTTAAAAGGTTAAAAGGTTAAAAGGTTAAAGCCGGAATTTGCATTGGGAATTCCTGAAATAATAGGAGGCTACGTTAAAAGAGCTAAAAAGTGAAAATGTTACAACGTGGATCCGAGAGAGCCCTGACCCGAGATTCGGAAGGGGAATGTCAGGGAAAGCGCCGTCAAAAGATGCCTGCATGAGTTCAATTCGGCCTCGGACTTCAGCCCCCTTTTAACCTTTTAACGGTGTAACGCTTTTAACCCTTCAGGGACTCACCATCCGGGTGGAACGCTCAAACCTGTCAACGCCGCTCTAATGCAAAATCTGGGTTAAAAGGTTAAAAGGGTGAGAACCGATCCCCGGTCACTCCCTCCGCTCTTTTGCCTATCTGGCCATCAAGCCCCTTTCGGGACAGGCACATCGAGTTTTCGGCAGATTGACTTGGCGGTGGTTTCACCTCTCGGTGCCTTGGGATGGTTTGGATCTCCCCGTTTGCAGGGTTTTTCCAAATGGAGTGGGCGGATCCTTCCCTTGCCAACTGGCATCCATGCTCGCGCAGATGGGCGAGCAAAGCCTCGCGTTTCACGCTGCGATGACTTCGAGTTTGTCTCCGATGGTGAGGGCCTTGCGGGCTTCCTCCCTGCGGAATTCCAGCACATCATGCACCGCAGCGCGCAGATCCTGAACGCATTCCTCGGGAGTTTCCCCTTGGCCGTTGGCTTCCGGGAACTCCACGCAGGTCGCCGCGTATCCTGACTCCCCGTCGAGCGAGCAATCATGGAGAAGCATCGTGATTTCCATGGCATCACCAATGCACCCGGGGGGAGTGGTTGTCAACCTCCGCGGCTTGCCCCCTCACGCCCCCCGCGTGTTCGCTTTTAGCGAGCGGCTTTGTCTGATCTCATACTGGTCCCGCAGCTTTTCGAAGAAGGCCTTCATGGTCTCGAGAGATGGTGGATTCTCGCTCAAGGCCTCGTAGCCCTCGTCATCGGGCGAGGTGATTCCCGAGCAGAGCCGGCGGAATGCCAGGTCGATGTCCGAGCTGCGGTTTGCCTTTTCAAATGCTTCGACCATATCACTGACCTCGAATCCATGATCGTGGAAGAGGGTGTGCAGATCGTACCAGTCGCGTGACTTGGAGCGCCGCGCGCAGACCAGGCACTTGAGGGCAAAGACCTCCTTGGTCGTCGCAACCCTGGGGCTCTCACCGCCCTCGGATCCCTTTCCCAGAAGGGGCCACGCCGATTTGTCCTCCGCCAGGAAAGTGACCTTCACACCCTCTTCCGAGAGGAAGTCCTGCTGGTAGTCGTGGAGAGACTGACCCGCGATCAGGAACTCATCGTAGTTGGCCAGATTGTCATTGCGGGTCCAGCCCGGGTATTTCCTCAGCAGGAGAGCAATCGCTGAGGTGGGAAGCTTTTCCGAGAGGAATGCAAAGTCGAGATCCTCGCTCCGTCGGTGGCCAATCCTGAGTGTCAGGGCCGTTCCTCCGATCAGGATTCCACCCCTCAGCAGTGGTTCCACCCGCAGCTTCAGCCACAGATTTCGTGTCGGTTCGGGAAGCAGATCGAGATGAGAGGTCATGGGAGAGCTCATCGTGACAAGGAGAGGGCCCTCTCCATATTGCGCAGGATCCGGGTGACCTCGGGTGCCGCGCTGTCGACTTCATCCGGCACCGCCGGGGATTGGGTGGAGAGGACGCTCCATTCACGCTTGAGGGCATCCAGACCGAATTCCCGGGCCAGTTCCAGCAACTGTCCGAAGCGGGGATTCAGAAGAGCCTTGCGGAGATAGATCTCCTTCGGGGCCTTGGAGTTTGACCAGACCAGTCCGGGGTGGCGCTTGTTGAGGGTGAGTGGGGATTCTTGGGTTCGGCGGGTGGGCGACATTTCCCGAAGGTCGAGTTGATAACCGATCGTCTTCGCCAACTTCAGCAGGTGATGAAGGGGGATTGTTCCGTGGGATTCGGCCCTCCGAAGCATCGAGAGCGAAAGACCGCTTTTGTGTGCGGCGACGGCCTGGGTGAGTCGGAGAGCTTTCGTTTTTTGGCAAGGGCGCGTCCGATTGCCCGATGGGGCTCTGATTTTGGAAGGGGAGCGATCACACAGGAAAAATCGCTCATATATGAGCGATTACAAGAGAAATTATTTTGAACCCACATCAATCCGTCCCTCCGCGGCTTGGCGCCTTGGCGCGAGACCCGCAGTTTGTTCTCCTCACCGGCCTAACAGTCTTCAGCCTTCAGTCTAACAGCCTTTCTCCCTCTTTCGACCCTCGCCCCTGTTCCCCTCCCCGGCCTAACAGTCTTTCTGGTCGCCCTTCGCGTGCCTTTGGCACAAATGTCAGGCTGCTAGGAGTCGCTTGGCTAGTTTGGCCTTGGTGCGGGTTTCTGCATCCCGGACAGTTTGGCTCTCTTCTGCCGTCGCGGCGCGAAAGCCGAATTCCTTCAGGATTGCATCGCAATCATGCACGGTTAAAACATCCACCGCCATCCTCTTGGAACCTTTAATGTGCAAAGAAGTCCTCGAGATAGTTTTCTGCATTTTCTGTGAGATCACGGATGGCATAGCGGAAAGACTGTTTACGAGTTAATTTAGTCATGCGGAGTTTTCCTCGCAAGCCCTCTTTCAGACCCAGCACATCGCGATGAGCGTATCCATGGGCCGTGTCATACCGGGAGATATCCATCCAATGACCCTTGTGCAGGGTTAGAAGGACTACCGCAAAGGAAAGAACTTCACCGTTTTCCGTCCTCCGTCGAACGAGGAGCTGAAATTCTCCGAAGAAAACAATCCATTCCTTTTTGGGCATTTGTTCACTCTTTCATAGATCTCAAATCAGGGAAAGCTGCGCCTTGTGCTTTGCACCTCCGCCTCTTGTGGCCCATTGGTTCTTCCTTTCGGCTCTCGACCCTCGACTTCTTTTCACGTCCCCGCCCTGGCTCTCATTTAAATCAGCGCTTCCTTAATCCAGTGCCAGCCACTCGCGTAATTTGCTGTCGAGTGTTTTAATATCATCATCACTCAAGCGACCGACGATTTTTCGGATGAGTTGGGATTCCACGGTTGCCAGTTGACCCTTCACAGCGCTCGGGACATTGAGACCGCAGGAGTGCCAACCGCTGAGCGTAAAGTCCCCGTTCCTCAAGCGAGAGGTGATGGGGACCAAGAACAGATCGCCTTTGGAACCATGTCCGATGACGATGGCGGGCCGTACCTTTGTGCTGCTTAGATCCGAAAACGGGATCGGAAGCAGAACGACGTCATTGCGAGAGCAGTTCATTGTAGACGTTATCCTCGGAGTTATCCCAAACCTTCATCAGCCCTTTCTTTGAGGACTCGATCCACTCCCGACCTTCCTCTTCGGGCGGGGGGATGATACCGACGAACTGCTCGAGGCAAAATAGCAACTCTTGGTTCAATGAACGACGGTTTCGGGCAGCACGCTTCTTAAGCGCCTCGCGAAGTTCCTGGGGGACATCTTTCAGAGTGATTGTTGACATAGTGGAACCTTAAAGGATCCAATATGGATGTCAAAAGAATCCTTTATGGATTCTTGGATTGTGGGCTCTGCGCATCCGCGGCTCGAGGCTCGCCCCTCGGCTTTGCTTGCCCGGCCTCGGCCTATCTGCCTGCGTTACGGCAGGTTTCAGCTTTCAGGTTTTTCCCCTTCGCCTTGGTTCAGCTCCTAACAGCCTAATAGTCTAACAGTCCAATAGCCTTCAGGTTTGCTAGCCCTCGATTGATTCGTTTGCGCCCGCTCAGTTGAATGGCACTTTGAACTCGCTTGCTTTGCCTCGGCCTCTCCCGAGGCCCTTGTCCTTCGGACTGCTTCGCAGGCTTCATCGTGCATCCCTGCACTCGATGTTCGCAAGGCTCGCCTCTTTGAGGCTGCTTTCAGCAGTCCTACTCACCCTTCCCAAGGGTTCGTTTGCGCCCGCAAAGCCGTGCCGCCCCTCACGGGGCTACCTTCGGTAGTCTTTTATCTGCCGGTCCTCCCGGTCCAGGCATTGACGCCACTTCCTACCGGAAGCAGTGTCGCCCTCCGGGTCACGCTATCACGTGATCTTCCGCGCGCCATCCTAGGCGCTTGCTTCTCACCCGCGAATGCGGGATCGGACTACCTTCGGTATGATTAAGCCGCCTTCCTAGGCGCCTTTTGCGCTTCTCCCCAGAAGCTTGGTTCTCGCCCCTGTTCCCCTTTCATCATTCATCCTTCAACATTCATCATTTCCTCTTCCTAACATCCCCAAAAAATGGGGGGGGGTAAATCGGATCAATAGAAAACCACTTGGTACTGAAAAAAGTGGGTTGACAGATGGTTTTTTTTCAATCGGAAAAGTTTGTCCTCAAAAGAGATAGTGGGTTGCCATGAGTAAGGGATTTGC
>JBAPTI010000006.1:0-45768 GCA_049282095.1 Chthoniobacterales bacterium | reverse complement strand
CGCTGAAGAGCATTTGCTGATTTTTGAAGGCGCGAGCGCTGGGCGATACCCGCAGCGGTCTCGCCCGAGCGAGCAACGCCACAACGACGAGCGGCGGGAGCCGCGTCGTAGCCTGCGAAGCAGTCCGTAGGACGAGACCGTCGGGAGACGGCGAGGCAAAAATCGACAAATGGCTTTAGCCCTGCGGGTTGCGGAGATAACCGACCGGGGGCTGCGTTGGCTTGGCACTTACAGCCCGCTGCGGGGATGCTCGTGCCAAGCCGCCTTGCCCGCGGCCCATTCTTCCCGCAACGGCTTCTATGCGATTTAATCAGCGTTTCCTTATTGCGACATTTCATGCATGAATGGTCGGAATGTTGCCTCTGATCGGACGAGAGACTCTGCAGGTTGTTTCCGGATTCGGCGATTTCGCCCTGTTCACCGGAAGGTCTTTCCGTTCCGTGCTGCATGCCAGAAGGATCGGCCGCCGGATCATTCGGGCACTCCATGAGCAGGGAACCGTCTGCCTCCCCGTCATCCTGATCGTCGGGATCTTCACGGGGCTCGTCCTCGGACTGCAGGGATATCATGTCCTGAACCGCTTCGGTTCGGAGGGACTGCTGGGGGCGCTGGTCTCCCTGAGTCTGGTGCGCGAGATGGCGCCTGTCCTGGCCGCCCTGATGCTGGTCGGTCAGGCCGGATCGGCTCTTGCCGCGGAGCTCGGGATGCAGCGTAACACGGAGCAGATCGTGGCGCTGGAGACGATGGGTGTGAGCAGTCACGGATACCTGGTGGCACCGCGCCTGATCGCGTCGGTGCTGGCATTCCCGATTCAGGCGGCTCTCTTCGTGGTTGTCGGACTATGGGGCGGTGCCCTCTCCGGGTCGCTTCTGCTCGGAGTCGATTCGGGGGTCTACTGGTCCTCCGTGGAGCGGGCAGTGGAGTCGCGAGACCTCAGGGAATGCTTTGTGAAGGCGGCATCGTTCGGCCTGCTCTCCGTTGCCATCTGCGCCTATCAGGGCTTCCATTCCGACCGGAACCGCTCGGCAAGTGGAGCCAGGGCCGTCAGCGCCGCCACGACCCGGGCGGTGGTTTATTCCAGCATCATCATTCTGGTGGCCGATTACGTCATCAGTTCCTTCTTCGTCTGATCATGGGTGTCGCCGATCCGGAATATGTGCTTGAGGTGAAGGGGCTGCGGAAGAGCTTCGGCGGCCGCGTCGTTCTCGACGGCATTGATCTTGAGGTGCCCCGGGGAAGTGTCTTCACCGTGCTGGGCCCCAGCGGAACTGGGAAGTCCGTCTTTCTCAAGTGCCTTGCCAATGTCCTCCATCCCGATGCGGGACGGATCAATTTCGAAGGCCGTCCCCTGGGTGCCGATCCCGCCGCCCGTGCCAGCTTCCGGAGGCGCTGCAGCTTCCTGTTCCAGAGCAACGCCCTCTTTGATTCCCTGACCGCCCTGGAGAATGTGGCCCTTCCGCTCGAGCAGACCACGGATCTGGGGGAGAAGGAGATCCGGGAACGGAGTCGTGAAGCATTGCATCAGCTGGAAATGGACGAGCACCGCAACCAGTACCCGGGCCGGTTGTCGGGAGGGATGCAGAAGCGCCTCGCCCTTGCCCGTGCGATCGTGACCCACCCCGAGCTCGTCCTCTTCGATGAACCGACGGCCGGTCTTGATCCGCTCCGCCGGAACGCGGTCTTCGCCATGATTGCCAAATATCAGCGACGTTTCAGCTTCACCGCGCTGGTGGTCACCCACGACGTGCCCGAGGCTCTGGTCGCCAGCGACCGGGTGGCCCTGCTTGATCACGGGCGGATCTGCTTCGAGGGAGCCCCCTCGGAGTTCAGCGCCTCCACCCACCCGGTTGTCTCGGCATTCCGTGACAGCGCGGATGCCCTCGCCTGGTCGCTTGCCGAGATCCGTCGCGACACAGCCGCCCTCTGACGATTTATGAAAAACACCAAACTTGAACTTTCCGTCGGGATCTTCGTGATCCTGGGGATCGCAGCGATCGCCTACATGACGATCAAGCTGGGGACAGGATCGATGGTCGGCGGCGACACCTACCTGATCGAGACCCGCTTTGCGAATGCGGGCGGCATCCACGCGGGCAGCAGCGTGCTGATGTCGGGAGTCACCGTCGGACGGGTGGAAGGAGTGAGGATGGAACCCTCCGATTACAGCGCCATCGTGACGCTGCGCCTGCTCTCCGGATTGAGGCTTCCCGCCGATTCCATGGCTTCCGTCAAAACCTCCGGCCTGATCGGCGACAAATACGTCGCCCTTTCCCCGGGTGCCGAGGAGGAGTATCTCAAACCCGGCGAAAGGATCACCATGACGGAATCGGCGGTGGATATGGAGTCATTGATCGGAAAAATGGCTTTCGGATCGGTCTCCAAAAACGATAAAGAGACCAAGGAGAAAGATTCCAAAGAGACCAAGGAGAAAGTCAAAAAAACCAACCCATGAACCCACGATCCCTGCTGCTCCTGATTCTGCCGTTCCTGCTGATCCAAGGAACCCTCCGCGCCTCCACCGAGGAGGCCGAGAAGCGCCTGAAAGCCTCCGTCGACAAGGTGGTCGCCGTCGCGAAGAGCGCCCCCGACCGCAAGGCCCTGATCGCGGGCGTGAAGCCGGTCCTTGAGAATATCCTCAGCTTCGATGCGATGACCCGCCGGGCCGTAGGTCCCGGATGGCGGCAGTTCACGCCCGAGCAGCAGAAGGAGGCGATCCGCCTCTTCACCACCCTCATCCTCCGCACCTACACCGCGAAGTTCACGCCCGGCGAGTTGCCCGGCGTGGAGTACAAGACGGCTTCCTCCCCTGCGCCCAACCGCGTCGAGATCCCGACCACGTCGCTCTACAAGGGGAGCCGTTACGACGTGATCTACCGTCTCGAGGAAACCGACGGCGCCCCTTGGCGGATCACCGACGTGGTGATCGAGGGGGTCAGCATGGTTGCCAATTACAGGACGCAATTCGACTCCCAGTTCAAGCAGGGGGGTGCGGACGCCGTGATCGCCGCCCTCAACCGCTCCGTGGCCGAATCAAAGTAGGAGCAACGACGGATGCGATGACGGCATCACCGCTCCTGTGAAGAGGCGGGGTGTTTTTGCGATTGCTCCGACCGATGAAGCAACCGGGATACTTTGCCCTCCATGAACCATCCCATCACTAACCGCATCTCGACCGTCGCCGGTCGTGAGAAGTGGATCGTGCTCGGGATGCTCTGGCTAGTCTGCCTGCTCAACTACGCCGACCGTCAGGCGATCAGCAGTCTCTTTCCGCTGCTGGAGCGTGATTTCGGGTTCACTAAGGCGCAACTCGGACTAATCGGCAGCGCCTTCATGTGGGTCTACGCCGCCTCGGCTCCCTTTGCCGGATATGCGGGCGACCGCCGTTCCCGCAAGGGGCTGATCTTGGGAGGATGTCTCTTCTGGAGTCTCATGACCGGTGCGACCGGTTGGTGCGGCCGTCTCTGGCAGTTCGTCGCGGCGCGTGCCCTGATAGGGTTGGGGGAGTCGGTTTACTTTCCCGCGGCCGCCTCGATGCTCTCGGACTACCATGGTCCCCGCACCCGCTCGACGGCCCTCTCGTTCCACCAGTCGGCGGTCTACATCGGAACGATCGCCGGAGGATGGCTCGGAGCATTGCTGGCCGAGCGCTACGGGTGGCGGTGGGCCTTCTACGGATTCGGAGGTGCCGGCATCGTGGTTGCCCTGCTCCTCTGGTGGCGCCTGCGCGAGCCGATCCGCGGGGCATCGGAGGATATCCCGCTGCAACCGCACGATAAGCCTCAAGGGATCCTGCCGACATTCCGGGGATTGCTCGGGCGTCCGGCGGTGCTGCTGCTCATGGGGGCCTTTGCCTGTGCGAATGCGGTGGGATCCATTTTCCTAATCTGGGCCCCAACCTTCCTATTCGAGAAATTCCATCTCGGCTTGGTGGCGGCGGGTTTCTCGGCCGTGGCCGCGATCCAGCTTGCCAGCGCAGTGAGTGCCCCGCTCTCGGGGATGCTTGCCGACCGCTTGTCGCTCACGATCCCGGGAGCGCGGATGCTGGTGCAGGCGGTAGCGCTGATGGCGGGATCCTTCTGCGTGGTGCTGGTCGGTCGTGCCCCGACCATGGAGGCACTGATGGGTGCGATGGTCTGCTTCGGCCTCTGCAAGGGAGCGTATGACGGTGGAATCTTCGCCTCGGTCTTCGACTTTGTGAGTCCGCGGGAGAGGGCCTCGGTCGCCGGCCTGATGAATCTCCTCGGATGGGGTGGCGGTGCGCTCGGTCCGGTGGCGATCGGCTTGGCCGCCACCTACGGAACGGGGGCGCAAATGGAACGGATGAGCGGGGCGATCGCCTGGAGCGGTCTCGCCTACCTCGCGGCGGCGGGACTGATCATCACTGCCTTCACGCTCTACCGCACCAGGGAATTCCCAAGGCCGCACTGACGCGCCATCTCGGCGGGATCAGAGGGCCGGTGCACGAGCGACGCTAGATAGCTGTCGGTGCGAGAAGGCAGGGTGCGGTTGATGTTCACGGGATTTTCCAATCGGGAGAAGAGCATGCGGCGGATCTTGGAGCGCGGCACCGATTTCTCGCCGTAGCCTCCGGGGATGTTGCTCGACCAGAAGTGGAGATGGTCGACGCCCTCCTTGGTCTCCGTGCCGAGGTAGATGACGGAATGGCCGTGCTCGGTGGAGCCGATGGCATCGCTCCAGAAGATCTTCAGGAAGTCGCCGGGAAGCGCCGTGCGGAGATCGGTGAAGTTGGGGCCGAGGCCCAGTTCGTGGAAGAGTCGTGCGGTGCCGGGACCGTTCGCATTCCAGCGTCCCCAGATGCCGGTACCGTCGGGTTGTCCGGCGGGTCGGAGTGCTGCGGCGATCTCCGGTGTGAGGGTGAGTTTTCCCGAGGATTGGAGTCCGGAGAGTGTCTTCAGAAGGACGAGGTAGGTGGCCCCGGAGCAGTAGCTCGGGATGGCACGGGAGGCATCAACCTTGAGGATGCCATCGGAAGTGGTGACGGCTTGGTTCAGGGCGCGGTTCGCGGCGGCGGAGGTGGAGTAACCCCCTCTGACCGGCATCTGCCTCACGGATTCAAGGATCAGGCGATTCATGAGAGGAAGGGTGTTGTCATCGGCGCGCAATGGATTCATGAAACAGGTGGCCATCGCCAGTATCCGCACGACCCGTGAGCTCATCGTCATCATTACCACGAAGCATCGACAAATCACCCCGCTTCGCAAGGGTGATCCTCGTTCCGTGCATAATTCTGCTTCTGCTGATCCTGTTTGCATCGTGGTTCTGGTGTCGGCGGGGACCGATCGCGGGATCGGGGGGTATGCCGATCCCGGGCGAGATCGTGATCGGGGTGCCGCAGTTCCATCAGGGCGACGCCAGATGGAAGAACGACCGTTTGGCCGACACACCCGGCAGTCTCGGAGGGGAAGGATGCGCCGTCTGCTCGGCGTCGATGATTCTCTCCCACTACGGCGTGGATCTCGATCCGCGGCGCCTGAACCGCTACCTCAGGGAGAACAACGGCTATGAGGGGAGGGGATGGCTGAGGTGGGAGTCTGCGGCGGAGTTCACTCCCGGGTTGGTCGAGAAGGCCTATGAGGATCTCCCCTCGTATGCCCTGATCGACTGGAATCTCCTGCGGGGTAATCCGGTGATCATCCGCATCCGCCGCCCCGACGGGATCACCCACTTCATGGTGATCGTGGGAAAGCGAGGTTTCGACTACCTGATCCGTGATCCCGCCGGATCGGGCGGGGGGAGAATTTACCCCCTCAAGGAACTGGGTGTGCCGGTAGAAGCCCTCAGGTATTACAGGAGGCTTTTTAGCTTCCGGGAGGTTTCAGTTCGGTCGAGTTGACTGGAAGCAACGGCGAGACAAGTCAAACCAGGATGGAGATGCATCAAAGTTTTTACAGGGATGAAGGGGATAAAAGGAATGTTCACCACCGAGCCCTTGGCTAGACCGGCCTCCGTTACGGATTCCTATGCCTAATCCTTTCTCTGCGTCTCGGCGCCTGCGGGAGAAATCTGATATTCATCCAAATAGGGAGGAGCCAGAATTCTTTAGGGAGTCGTTGGGTTTCCTTATCGTGAAGAGAAGCGCCAACAGGCTGACCGCCGCCATGATGGCGAGATAAAGACCGACCGACTGGAGTCCGTGACTGATGGCAAGCGAGGTCGCCGCATAGGGTGCGAGGGAGGCTCCGAGAATGCCGGCCAGATTGAACGCCAGGGAGGAGCCTGTGTAGCGGATCTCCACCGGGAAGAGTTCCGAGAGGAAGGTGCCCAGGGGCGCATAGGTCATTCCCATCAGGATGAACCCGATGATCAGCGTGGCCATGACACCCGGGAATCCCGCCGAGAAGAGGGGGCCGAAGCAGAGTCCGAAAACAAGGATCGCTGCGGAAGATACGATGAGCATCACTCTTCGTCCGATCCTCTTGGCCAGCCATGCGGAACAGGGAATCGACAACCCGAAGAAGAGGACGCCGACCAACTGTATCACGAGGAAATCTTCGCGGGTGTAGCCCAGGGTGGAGGTCCCCCACGAGAGGCAGAAGACCGTCAGCAGATAGAAGATGACGAAGGTGGCCACGGCTCCGAGTGTTGCCAGAAGCAGGAGGGCAAGGTGACTGCGGAAGACCTCAATCATCGGCACGGCGACATGCCCCCCTCGGGCGGTCACCTCAAGGAACGCGGGGGTCTCGGTGATATGCAACCGGACATAGAGGCCAACAAGGACCAGCAGGCTGCTTGCGAGGAACGGGATCCGCCATCCCCAACTCAGGAAGTGCTCGTTATCGAGGAAGGCGGTGAGAAGGAGGAAGATGCCCCCTGAGCAGAGAAATCCCAACGGAGCACCTAGTTGGGGGAACATCCCGTACCAGTCACGCTTCCCCGGCGGTGCGTTCTCCGTGGCGAGCAGGATGGCCCCGCCCCATTCCCCTCCGAGCCCGAATCCCTGGCCGAAGCGGCAGAGCGCCAGCAGTGCCGGGGCCGCCAGTCCGATCGATGCGTAAGTGGGTAGCAGTCCGATCGCGACCGTCGAGAGTCCCATGGTGAGCAGAGCCGCCACCAGGGTTGCCTTCCGGCCGATCCGGTCGCCGAAGTGACCGAACACGGCCGATCCGACCGGACGGGCGAAGAATGCCAAGGCAAAGGTGGCGAGTGATTGGAGCGTCGCCGCCGTGGCATCCGAGGAGGGAAAGAAGAGCTTCGGAAAGACGAGCACCGCCGCCGTGGCATAGATGTAGAAATCAAAGAACTCAATCGCGGTTCCCGCTAGGCTGGCCGTAAGGATCCTGGCCGTGGAATTGGTCGCGGGGAAGTGGGGGGTGTTTGATGCGGGCATTTTCCAAGTAAGTCGATTCATCCCCGGCGTGTTGCCTTCTCCTTGAAGGCCTGCCCGGCGGCATCCGCCGCCACGATGGCATCGACCACCATGGCGGCAGTCACTTTGAAAGGTTCGTTATGAATGGTTTCTCCGGTTGCGGTTGCCCGTGCGGCCACGGTCTGAAGCATTTCCGCAGAGAGGCTTTGGCATCCGATATCCGCAAGGGTCATGGGGAGTCCGACCGAAGCGGAGAACGAGAGCACCTCGTTCAGTTCGGCCTGAGCGGTTCCTTCCATTACCAACTGAACAATCACGCCGAAGGCAACCTTCTCGCCGTGCAGAAAGGAATGGGTTCCGGGTGCGGCGGTGAGACCGTTGTGAACGGAATGTGCGGCTGCGAGTCCAGCGGACTCGAAACCCAGTCCCGAGAGCAGGGTGTTTGCCTCGATGATGCGATCAAGGGCCGGGGTGATGGCCTTGCGTTCGGCGGAATGCATGGCTTCCACGCCATCCGCAAGCAATGTCTTGTGGCAGAGTTCCGCCAGTGCCAGGGCGCTCCGAGTTGGCAATCCGCCGCGCATGTTCCAGGCCCCCGATTTGGCGCAGGCCCTCGCCTCGAACCATGTTGAGAGAGCGTCCCCCATGCCCGAGATGAGTTGCCGCACCGGGGCGTTGGCAACGATGCGTGTGTCGACCAGGACGAGGTCGGGGTTCCTGCCGTAAATCCTGAATTCCTGAAATTCCCCCGCCTCGTTGTAGATCACCGAGAGGGCGCTGCAAGGGGCGTCCGTGGACGCGATGGTGGGGCAGTTGACCACGGGAAGTCCGAGTTCGGCCGCCGCCGCCCGTGCCGCGTCGAGCGCCTTGCCTCCTCCGGCTCCGAGAATGGTTCTCGCTCCATCACTCCGAGCCACGGCGGCAATCCTTCCAATTTCGGCGAGGGTGCACTCGCCGCCGAAGGGATGGATCCGGATTTCAATGCCTGCCGCGCCGAGGGTCTTTTCCCAAACCGGGCCGAGTTGGGCGCGGGCAGAGCGCCCGGCCACGATCAACACGGGACCCTTCAATCCCAAGACCGCCATCTCGGCACCGAGTGATTGGGTGGCGTCGGGGCCTTGGGTGTAACGGCATGGGGAGCTGAAGACGGCGTTCATGATGGATTGGCTTCGGTGTGGAGGGGATGCGTGGTGATGAATCGGCCTCAGAACTTCTTCTGCTGGGCCATGGAGAACCAGTCGCCGCCGCCCGTTCCGGGCTTTCCTGAGTCGTTGCGCATGTAGCGGCTTAGGTCCTCCTTCCTTCCTCCGCGATCGGTGCCGGGGGCTCCCTTCGGTTGGCGCGGCGAGAGATCGACCTTGGTCTTGAGGGAGAGGGCGATGCGCTTGCGCGGCAGATCGACCTCCATGACGGTGGTCTGGACTTTCTGGCCGACCTTGAGGAACTCCGCGGGGTTCTTCACGAAGTCGTCGCTGATCTGGCTGATGTGGACGAGTCCGTCCTGATGGACGCCGATGTCGACGAAGGCGCCGAAGGCCGTGACATTCGTCACGATGCCGGGGAGCTTCATGCCCGGCTGGAGGTCCTCCATCTTCTCCACCCCGTCGGCGAAGCTGAATGCCTCGAACTGCTCGCGCGGGTCGCGGCCGGGCTTGGAAAGCTCGGCGATGATGTCCTTGAGGGTGGGAAGCCCGACCTCCGGGGTGACATAGCGCTCGGGCTTGATGGCGGCACGCTTGGCGGGATCACGCAGGAGATCCTGCACCGTGCAGCCGAGATCCGCAGCCATGCGGTCGACGAGTTCGTAGCGCTCGGGATGGACGGCACTGGCATCGAGCGGGTGGGCGCCGTCGCGGATGCGCAGGAAGCCCGCCGCCTGCTCGTAGGCCTTGGGTCCGAGTCCGCTGACCTTGAGGAGTTCCTGGCGTGACTTGAAGGGGCCGCTGGTGTCGCGATGGGTGACGATGCTGGCGGCGGTGCGGGAGTTGAGCCCCGAGACGTAGGCAAGGAGGTGTCGGGAGGCGGTGTTCAGCTCCACGCCGACCTTGTTCACGCAGGAGATCACGACATCGTCCAGGGAACGCTTCAGCGCCGCCTGATCGACATCATGCTGATACTGGCCGACGCCGATTGATTTCGGATCGAGCTTCACCAACTCGGCGAGGGGATCCATGAGGCGGCGGCCTATGGAGACGGCTCCGCGCACGGTGACATCGTGGTTCGGGAACTCCTCGCGGGCGACCTCGCTCGCCGAGTAGATCGAGGCGCCGCTCTCGCTGACGACGACGATCTGGATAGAGGAGGGGAGCTTGAGCTTCTTGACGAAGGCCTCGGTCTCGCGCGAGGCGGTGCCGTTGCCGATGGCGATCGCCTCGACCTTGTGCAGGCGGACCATGTTGAGGATGGCCTCGGCGGCCTCCAGTTCCTCGCCGCGGCTTCTGCCGGGATAGATGACCTCGTTGGAGAGGAGCTTTCCCTGACGGTCGAGTAGGACGACCTTGCAGCCGGTGCGGAAGCCCGGATCGATGCCGAGGGTGATCTTCTGGCCGAGAGGGGAGGCGAGAAGGAGTTCGCGGAGATTGTCGGCGAAGACACGGATCGCCTCCTCGTCCGCCTTCTTCTTGTAGAAGCCGCGCGCCTCCACCTCCATGGCGAATCCGACAAGTCGCTTGAGGCAGTCGTCGCAGGCGAGTTTCACCTGCTCGGATGCCTTGGAGTTCCCCCGCACGAAGAGTCCGTAGAGGGTGCCAAGCGCCTCGCTCTCCGGAGGTGTCAGCCGGGTGTAGAGGAATCCCTCGGTCTCTCCGCGTCGCATTGCGAGAATCCTGTGGGAAGGGGCCGTGGCGGCCGGTTCGTTCCAGTCGAAGTAGTCCTTGAACTTGGCTCCCTCCTCTTCCTTGCCCGAGACGAGGGTCGATTTGATGACCCCCTTGTTGAGGTAGAGGCTGCGGAGTTGGGCGCGGGCGGTGGCATCGTCGTTGATCCGCTCGGCAAGGATGTCGCGTGCTCCGGCGAGGACGGCTGCCACGCTGTCGACCGTGGAGGTCTTGGCGTCGACGGTGACGGAGTTCCCGACGTACGGGGCGGCGAGCGCCTCGGGATCGGTGGCCGGATCCTGTGCCCAGAGAATTTCGGAAAGCGGCTCCAGACCAAGTTCCTTGGCGATGGTCGCGCGCGTACGCTTGCGCGGCTTGAAAGGGAGGTAGATGTCCTCGAGGGAATTCAGGGTCGCGGCACTCTCGACCTTGGCCCTGAGTTCCTCGGTCAGGAGCTTGCGTTCCTCGAGTGAGGAAATGATCGACTCGCGCCGCTTGTCGAGGGTTTCAAGCTGCTCGAGGCGGTCGCGGATCGCGGTGATCTTCACCTCATCGAGTTCACCTGTCCGCTCCTTGCGGTAACGGGCGATGAAGGGGACGGTGGCCCCCTCCTCGAGAAGGACGGCAGTGGCGGCGACCTGGCGGGCCTGAAGCCCGAGTTCCTGGGTAATCTGGACGAGATGTTTTTCGATCATTGGGAAAGGTGGTTAGGCTGAAGGCTGTTAGACTGTTAGGCAAATAGACTCACAGGGATGAAGGGGATAAAGGGGGTGGATAAATGATGAATGAAGCTGGGGACTGAAGGATATGGATATGGTGGGGAGAGATGAAACTTGAGACCTGAAACCTGAAGAGGCCATCTCAGGTATCAGGTTTCAGCTTTCAGGTTTCTCCTTTGGCTTCGGATTGAAGATGCGGAACCAGTTGCCGAAATTCTTTTTCATCGCCTCGGAGAAGGGGAGGTAGTTGGCGTTCAGGGAGCCTCCCTTGGGGATCGTCTGGAGGAGGGCGGCTAGGGAAAGCTCCTGCAGGTCGTAGGCCGTTGAGGAGATTCCCGCCGCCGAGGCATGGTGGGCATCGCTGCCTGCCGTGGCGGCGAGACCGCGTCGGGATGCGTAATCTGAGGCCTCCCTGTTGAAGCGCTTGAAACTCACGGCCGCGTTGAAGGTCTCGAGCGCCGCCAGGTCGAGGTCGTCGAGAACCTTCTCGCGGATCCCGGCCCGGAATCTGTCATAGGGATGGGGCGCCACGGCAACCCCCCCGCGCTCCCGGATCGCGGCGACGACTTCGGTGGCCGGTTTTCCCTTCATGTACGGGAGGGTGGTGCCGAGGCAGAGAAGGTGGCCGTCGGCCGTGGAGACCTCGACTCCCGGGACGATCAGGAATCCCTCCACGGGTTGGCCGTCGGGTCGGATGAGCCCCTTGCGGGTGAGATACTCGACCGCTTCGCAGGTGTTGTGGTCGGTGACCGCAATGCCGCTCAAGCCACGCTGTTTCGCCGCCTGGATCATGGCTTCGGGGGATCCGCACGCGTCCGCGGAAAAGTGGGTGTGGAGGTGCAGGTCGAAGGAGTATCGCATCCGGAATGAGGTCTCTGTCGGGTTGTCGGTTGGTAGGGAATTTATGCCGCCCGGCCCCGGTCTGAAACAAAAACCTGATGTCATTTGAAGGGGAGCCCCGGATCGAATATGCTTGGCATCCCGTCAAGCGTCATCAAGTCCACAGATCACCGGTGTTTTGCAAACTGACTTCCTGATCATAGGCGCCGGCATCACGGGACTGACCCTCGCCCAGAGTCTCTCGAGCCGGTGCGGCGCGAAATGCACCATCGTCGAGAAGCGCGGTCATATCGGTGGCAACTCCCAGGACGAGTATGACCGGCACGGTGTCCTTGTTCATAAATACGGGCCCCACTACTTCCGCTCCGATTCCCGGCGCGTCATTGATTATCTTTCCCGATTCACGGGTTGGAACCATGTCGACTACAGGATCCTGAGTTACTCGGACGGGCGCTACTGGAACTTTCCCATCAACCTGAACACTTTCGAGCAGTTCCTTGGGCGGGAGAGCACGGGTTGTGAGTTCGAGGCTTGGCTCGCGGAAAAACGTGTTCCCATCCAAAATCCCTCCAATTCGGAGGAGTTCATCCTTTCCCGTGTCGGCCGGGAGTTTTACGAGAAGTTCTTCAAAAACTACACGCGAAAGCAGTGGGGGCGGGATGCCGCGGAACTCGACATCTCCGTCTGCGGTCGGATTCCGTTACGAACCGACCGGAACGACCTTTACCTTCGGGAGCACTTCCAGGCGCTTCCGGAAAAGGGATATCATGCGATGTTCAGGCGGATGCTCGAAGCCTCGCCGGGAGTCGAACTGCTCCTCGACACCGATTATCGTTCCGCGATGGGGAAGATTCCCCACGATCACCTCATCGTCACCGCTCCGATTGACGAGTATTTCGACCACTGCTTCGGGCCTCTCTCCTACCGTTCCCTCCGCTTCGAGAACGAGCACTTCACGCAAGCGCAGTTGACGGAGCGGGCGGAGATAGCCGGGAAGGCGGGATTCTGGCAACCGGCCATGCAGGTGAATTATCCGAATGATGAGGAGTTCACCCGCATCGTCGAGATCAAGCACGCGACCGGCCAGCAGTGTGAAGGAACGACGATCGTCCGGGAATATCCCGTGGATTTCGGGCCCGGCAGGGAGCCCTACTATCCCGTTCCCACTCCCGAGAGCACCGTGCTTCATGAAAAATACGCCCGGATGGCGGCGGAGTTGCCGAACGTGAGTTTCGTCGGTCGCCTTGCCACCTACCGCTATCTGAATATGGATCAGGCGGTCGAGATGGCCCTGAACGAGGCCGAACGGCTCGTGCTGCGGTATTTTTCAGGAAAGCATGGAGCTTCCCAAGGAACCACTGTGCTTCCATAAGGCAAGAAAGTGCTGTCCAAGCGGGCCGGGCAGGCCTTTTGCTTGGGGGGTGGTTCCCGAGACTGACAATCGAGTAATGCATCCATCGCAGGGTGGGGTGGAGACTTCCCATCGCAAGGAGGGTGGCCGCCTGCTTCTTGTGGACGGGCATTACTATCTCTACCGCTCCTTCTTCGCGATCCGGGGTTTGACGAATTCCAAAGGAGAGCCGACGAATGCGATCTACGGCTTCGTGAAGGCCCTTCGGAGGATGCTCGCGGATCTCAGGCCCGATTATGCCGCCGTGATCTGGGATGCCGGTCTGCCCGAGCGGCGAACCCAACTCCAACCCGACTACAAGCAGCACCGGGACGAGATGCCCGACGATCTGGAGGTCCAGCAGGAACCGATTCAGGAGATCGTGCCGCTCCTCGGGGTCGCCAGCGTTTTTCTCGAGAACCACGAGGCGGACGACCTGATTGCCTCCTATGTCGTGGAGGCCTGCAGGCAGGGAATCGAGTGCATCGTGGCGACCAATGACAAGGATATCCTCCAGATGGTCCGCGACGGGGTCTCCATCTACTCCACGGCCAAGGTTGATGTCGGCGAGGGAAACGGGGGATTCAAACTCCTTGGGATTCCCGAGGTGACAGCGAAATGGGGTGTGGAGCCCTCCCTCATCGCCGATGTCCTCGCTCTCACCGGCGATTCCGCTGACAACATTCCCGGAGTTCCGGGAGTGGGTGGCAAGACCGCAGCGAAGTGGATCAACCAGTACGGATCGCTCGACCGCATCCTGGAGGGGGCCGGGCTTGATCCCAAGGTGCGTGAGAAAGTGGAGGCCTCCCGTGCTCAGATCGAAAGTAACCGGGCCATGGTGGCCCTGGATCTGGACCTGCCTCTGCCGCTTCCGATCGGCGGGATGAAGGTGTCGCCGCGTTATCCGGAGCTGGTCGAGGCAATGAGGCGGTGCGAGTTCCGCTCGCTGACTGCCGAGGTGGAGAGGGAAGCTGCGGCGATGAAACCTGAAGTTGGAAACCTGAAACCTGAGTCGGCGCAGGGAGTGAAAGGTGAAAAGTCGGGAGTAGAGGCTTCATCAGAAGCTCGACCACCCATTCCCGATCCCCTATCCCCCATCACCCAGCTTCCAACCCAAGGAGAGCTTTTCTGATGAGAACCTCGCTTCTCCTGGGAGCTGGTCGCGGACCTCGTCTGGAGGTGCTGGAGTTGATACGGCGCTCGGTGGCTGGCATGAGCGTGAAGGCGCTCTCCTCGGAACTTGGGATGAGTTACATGGGAGTGAAGGCGCACTGCATCGCGCTGAGTGCCGCCGGATACATGACCACCTGGAGGCAGCCTTCCGTGAAGGGGCGCCCCTTGATGCTCTACCGGCTCACGGAATCCGGTGAACAGCTCTTCACCGAGTCGGGACAGGATCTCGCTCTCGAGTTGCTCGGGGAGGCCGCCGGCCTCTTCGGTGCAACAGCCCCCCAGAAATTGCTTGTGATGTATTTCCGGAAGCTTGCGACCAGATACCTCGGACTGATCGCCTCCGAGGATGGGCTAGGCAAAGTGCGCGCCTTCGTGCGGATACGTGATGCCGAGGGGAGGATCTCAACCTTGCACGAGGGACAGTCCCTCGAGATCCGGGAATGTCACAACCCTCTCTCCTCCGTGATGAGGGACTACCCCGGATCAACGGCCATGGAAGCAAGCATGGTGGCCGAGGTGCTTGGAGTTTCGGTTCGCAGGGAGGAACGGGAGGGAAGAACGATTTTCCTCCTCGGATGATCCCCACGAACGGGAACGCTATCTGCCCGGCAGATGCTCGGTGCAGTAGTCAGAGCCGTTGGATGCCACGCGGAACTCCAGTTCGGGATTGCTGACATCCGTGCGCCCGCATTGCTCGCAGCGGTGAAGGGGTTCGCTTCCCCCGGAGGAGACTACTTGCCGGGAGGTTGCCATTTTCGGGGTTCGTATCCGTGGTGCAGTGAGTCCGAAGTTGCCCAGGAGTTGCCGGTGGAAGAAGAGAAGGTAATTCAGGGTGGATGCACCGAGCGTGGCTGCGACGACCAGAGGTTGACCCAGGGTTGCCATGAGCATGATCGCCGCGCTGAAGAGGGCCAACCAGGCGATCCTTACCGGGATGACGAAGAAGACGAGCACCTTGAAGTCGGGATAAAGCGTTGCAAAGGCCAGTAGCAGGGAAAGATTCAGGAAGGTGTTGGCCCTTCCCAGGACGGCACCGCTTCCTTTCAGGCTGAAAAGAAAATTCACCAGCGTGCAGAGGATAACGCCTGATGTGTAGAAGAGGGTTAGCCTCGAGGCCCCCATCGCGGCCTCCAGACCGTCGCCCAGATAAAGAAGAAAGAGAAGGGCGAAGAAAATCCAGAAAGGACTCAGCGTCTCGGGGATGAAGATCCAGGTGACGAGGCGCCAGAGTTCCCCGTTGAGAACCAGTCTCGGATCCAGTTCCAGCATCGAGAGGTAACCCGGTGCCAGCAGGTGCAGGATGAACACCAAGGCGTTGAACAGAGCCACGTAACGTATCAGCCCGGGAATCGCACATCGGTCGGCGAGTGACTGCAGGCGCTTGGAAAATTCTGAAGACATCGTGTCAGGATGACCTTTTCAGCGAATGATGCACGCAGGAAGAGAGGAGGTCATTCGCCGCCATGCTTTATTTCAAATTTTGCATGAGTGCGGTGTTGACAGGTCTGAGCGGTTCACCCGGATGGTGACTCCCTGCCAAGGTTAGAGCGGTTTTGCTTCATCTTTAGACATTCTTTGCGGCGGCATGAGGCGTTGTGCAGTGTCGCAGCGCTCGGGCTGTAGCGCAGAACCAAGCCTCTGGGAAGAGGCGCGTAAGATCCCGCGCATGCGGGACCCGGAGGGCGCCACCGCTTGCCGAGAGGCAAGTGGCGTCAAACTACAGCCGCTTCGCTTGCTTCTTGCCCACCACCTCATGACATCCGCAAATCCTTTTTCTAAATCCAAATCAAAAACGCTCTAAAACATGAAAGTGTTAGAAAGTTAAAAAGGGGCTGCGATAGTGCCCTCGTTCTAGCTACAGGGGCCGCTCCTCCACGTTGTAACCTTGTAACGGTTTTAACTTTTTAACTCTTTTCACGCGGTCTCCCATTATCTCAAGAATTCCCAATCCAAATCCCGGATTATGGATTCTCGAAGACGCGGATGTAGGTCGGTTTGCCGTCACGAAGGAAGAAGGGTATCAGGCAGTTCGCGGCTGCTCCCTCCTGCAGGATCGTGACGGGATGGGCTTTTCCGTCTATCTCGGCGATCCATTCGACGCAGGATGGTTGACCGGTCAGGAGAAGGCTATTGCCCGGGGCAAGGAGGCCCAGTTGCCTTGACGGCCTGTTCTTTTCGGGAAGTGTCTTGAGCACAAGGGTCTTGGAGGGCATCGCATTGACCACCCGGTAGTGGCATGGATCCTTGCAGGCGAACTCCACCGGATAGAGATGGAATTGGAAATTCGGCGGCCACTTGACGGAAACCTGAACCGGGTTGTCCGCCAATTGGGGAAGCTTGTCGGCAGGGCCGGAGCGGTTGAGATCTCCGGTTAGCAAAAGCACCTGGGAGGAGATCGGTCTGAAGCGGATGCTCTTATCCGCAATCGGGGTTCCTTCGATGGTGCGGGCCAGATAATGGATCTCGGTGGTCTGAAGCGGTTCGTTCGCCGTCCATTCACCCTGGGGGAAGCGGGGATAGGTGGCGGGGAGGTTAGTGCCGTGGGTGGAGAGTGAAATCGCCGGAACACAGGTGGCGTTGACGATGGTGATTTTCACCCTGGGTGTCGGTGACGGGGTGGCGTGTCCGTGATGGTGTGAGTGCGCCGAAGGCCGGTAGTGCTCAGGAGAGGGTTCCGCACCAAGGGGCGAGAGTGTCGCTTGCGCGATAATGAGAAGGGTGGCTGGTAGCATGGAATGCAAAGAGCAGATTTTTGTTTTCTAATACCGGGAAACATCGCGGAGGCTGGGGATAAGCCGCCCAGAAGGATCCGGGGCGATCCTGATTAATCCCTGAATGAGCGATCTGGAGGAGGGTTTTCCCGAGCGGTCAAGGGCTTCGCCGAGAACCGTGATCCGAAAGGTCCTCGATTGCACGGTGCAGTGCCCGATGATCCTGCCGAAGGCCTCCTCGCGCGCCCGGTCGAACACGTCGGCCACCGGCGGGGTGCTCCCCGGAACATTCACCGAAAGGCGCGGGATGTAGGTCTCGGCATTGATGAGGTTGGTGGTGAGGAGGCGGAGGTCGGAGAGGCGCGAATAGGGGCGGTGTTCCTCCAGCAGGGTGGCGAGTTCATCGGCCGCCTTGGCGCTGATCACGCTGTTGGTGAAGCGGCGGTCGGAGGTCGCCGCGACCCCGGTGAAGAGGGCGGTCAGAACGGCATGGGAGGCCGTGTTGACATTGATCCTGCCCGGAATGCCGGCGGAGGCGGCGTCCGTTGCGGCCGCATTGGTTCGAGGCCGGCGTCCCGGTTCGCTCACGGTGAAGAGATCGATCAACTCCACCGCCCTCTTGCCGGGAACATCCCAGTCGAACTTCGGGGCGGGGACATGGAATTCCGGTTGTCCGATGCGAAGGGTCCGCCCACCGCCGCAGCAATAGGGGGTCTTTTTCGGGGATCCGGCGGAGGGGGCCTCGCCGTTGTCGGCAACCTGGGCAGGGTCGAAGATGTTGCCAAGCTCCGCCAGTGAAACCATGGGGCCCTTGCGCATGACGAAGGGGGCCTCGGAGGCGGTGGGGTTGGCATCGTAGAGCGATGGGATTTGGTCAGGTGTCTGGAGTGCGGAAGCGGGAGTGATTCCCTTGACCGGATTCACGGGAACACGATCCCGGCGGCTCCAGATATTCATGGGGTCGAGCACATATCCTCCCTGCCTACTTCCGGCGGGATTGATTCCGTTCCAGAGGCTCTTGAGCCGGTAATCCGTGACGACCGGCCATTTATAGGCCGTGAGGAAGGTGGCGCGGGGGTCACCCACGAAATTGTAGTGTCCGGGATCGATTGCCTGATCCGATTCAGCAGCCCCCTCCTCGCCGCTGTCAGCAGAGGTCCGTGTCGGGATGGTCATGGACTGCCAGCGGGGGGTCGTGTCATCAAGGGTCTGCTTGTAATGGACGAGGCCACCCGCCGCATCGCCCGGGGAGATGCCGGCGCGGCGGGAGAGGTCGACGAGCCTGCCGTTCCAGAAGAACGAGAATGCCTGATGGGTCGTCCCGTCGGCGTTCCCCTGGGGGCCCGCATCCCAGAGCGGGGGATTGGTCGCCACGGTGGGGGAGATCCATGTCTGTTCCTCGGGGTCGAAAGCGATGACAAGGAATTCATTGGGCCGGATGGAGGGGAGGGCAACCGACTTTTTCCGGTAGTCGGCAAACGGGGTCATGATTCCGTCGCCGAACTTGAGCCGCGCGCGGTTGATGATGAGGAGTTCCGCCACGCCGCCCGCAGGGATTGCGGAAGTGGTGGGATTCCAGACCTCGGCGAAGAAGCGGCTCTCGACGGTGACGCTGTTGCTACCGAGGGACTTCCTCGTGCAGCACTCCGCGATCTGCGTGACATAGGGGACGAGGTCGCGGCCCAGGGGCTCGGCGGGCGTGGGGCCGGTCGGCCCCGGTTCCCGGGAGATGTAGTCGATGATGCTGCAGGCAAGCCGCACCAGATAGAGATCGGCCTGCTTAGCGGGGAGCGAGGGATCGCGGAATTTGAAATTCGGGAGGTTCCTGTCGATGATGGCGGCGATGTTGGTGGCCCTCGCGTAGGGAGTCGTCCCCCAGGCGGGATTGGTCGCCAGATCATTGAGGTTGTATTTCGGAAGCCCACCCTCCGGGTAGCCCGAGGGAATCAGGTCGGGAAGAAAGCAGGGATCGCGCGTGAGCAGGGCGCGCTTTTCGTCAAAGGCCTCGGGGTTGTCGAACGCCCTCTCGAAACTCCCCTCGGTCGGCACCGGTCCCTCGTCACGAAGTCTGTGGGCCTCACTGGCCGTGAGCAGGGTTCCGGAAACATTGGTCATCGGGAGATCGCCCGGGCCCTTGTGCCAGGAATCCGGATCATTGCGTTCATTGCCTGCATGGAGGGCCGGATTGAGTCGGGCCGATTCATCGGTCATGACATAGGCGTAGCGTGCCACGGCCTTCCCGGTGGAATCCTTCAGATATTGCCAGAGCGCGGGGTAGCTTCCCGTGCCCGCGATGAGGCCGCCCTGCGGGGTGGGCTGATGCGCATCCTGTGCCGACGTTTTTGTGGGATCACCGCCAGACTGGCTCTCGTCGGCGAACCTTGGATCATTGAGATTCACCGCCTCCTTGGTATTGGTGGAGAGGCGCTTGGTGAGCTGTTCGGGTAGGTAATCCGCGGGGAGCTTCGGGTAGGAGGCCAGGGGGGAGGGATCGCACGAGAAGAGCGGAACCAACTGCGTCGGTGTCACGAGGTTCGTTGCGCCGATGAGCACGGCAGGCGCCACATCAGTCCCGCCGTTGCCTGCATCCTCATCATGCAGGCCGACAAGAAAAGCGGGCCGATTCGAAGTGCAGATCATCAGTCGTGCCATGGCCGCCGCCACCCCTGAGTCCGCGGCGATGCGCGCCTGCGTCTCAGCGGCGGCATTTGCCGAACTCCCCCTCTCCAGTCGGCTGCCATGCATCATGGAGATCAGGATCAGGCTGAGGATAGCGACCGCCCCCAGGACGGCAATGATGGCGGAACCGTCCTCTGCATGACGGTCAATCCGCCCTGTTGATATTCGGGGTCGATGCTGCTTCATCGGTTGGTGGCGGTTTCCTTAGGGAATCGCTGATTAAATCGCATAGAGGCCGTTGCGGGAAGAACTGGCCGCGGGCAAGGCGGCTTCGCGGGTGCATCCCCGCAGTGGGCTGCCGTAACGGATGCGAAGCAACGGCCGGGCAAGCAAACCGCGAAGCCAACACAGCCCCCGTGCCACGCCACGAAGCCAAAGGCTTTGTGGCCTTTGGCTTGGATCTCCGCAACCCGAAGGGCTGAAACCATTTGTCGATTTTTGTGGCGTTGCTCGCTCGGGCGAGACCGCTGCGGGTATCGCCCAGCACTCGCGCCTTCAAAAATCAGCAAATGCTCTTCAGCGGCCTTCATGGGATTTCATCAGCGTTTCCCTCAGTGGTGGCAGCGCCACCGTGGCCGAGAGCCTGATACCCTTGGCGCGGAGAAGGGACTCGAGTTGTTCCCGGTCGGGACTTTGGGAGGCGAGTCTTCTGGCCTCCGTCCCGTTCAGTGTGGTGATCGTGAGGAGGAGAGTGCCGAGGTTTGCGTGTCGATCACCCTCGGGGAGTCTTAGGATACGGAGGTCGGCGACATTCCGCGCGAGGAGTTCGGTGTTGCTGCGGCCGGGAGCCGCCGTGGCGTAGAGTTGGGGCAGGGAATTCGATCGGATCGCCCGCATCACCTCGTCACCCGAGGCATGGAAACGGAAAAGATCCGGCTGTCCCTTGTCGCCCGGCGCGATGAAGTAACCGGCCGCGCAGAGGTCTCCGATGACGGCCGGTTGCCGGCATTCGCGGGCATGGGAAACCAGAAAGAAAATCGAGTCACTCCGGTGGGGAGGCACTACGGCTTCACGGATCAACAGGGAGGCGGGATCCTGCGTGATCACCGCGCAGCGGAGATCATCCGTCATCATGTGCAGTGCTGCCGTCGCCTCCCTCATCGGTCCCCGTCGCCGTTCCCAATCACCCCAGATCCGCGAGGCGCCGTCCGTCATCACGAGGAGCAGGACCACCATGCCGGCAAGGATGACCGAGGAGAGAAGGACCTCGAGGAGAGTGAAGGCAGAGTTTCCCGTGGCGGGGACATGCCGGTCGCACGATCTATCCATGCGGCGGAACGGGGATCAACCGGATGAATCGGCGGATGGTGCGGCCCTCCACCGGGGCCCATGCGGGTGAGGAGATCTCGACCTCCGCGACCGTCAGGCACGGGAGTTGAGACTTGTGCGAAAGGTGGAGGGTGGCCACCGCAGAGGCTTCGGGATTCGGGACAGGTCGGCCGGCACCTTCTTCCGGCAGCGGACAAAGCGGTTCGCAAGAGGCGGCGTAGGCCACCGAACGATTCGTCGCGGTTTTGGGATCCAGAAATTCCAACCGGGGAACCCCGTTGGTGATTCCCGTGGCCATTGCGAGCAGGGAGTTCGATGATGAGAGCGACAGGGAGTCCATGATGCTCCCCGCGATCACAGCCGCACGTGTCTCGTCCATTCCCTCACGATCCGTCCTGTGACTGTAGGAGAAGAGTCCCATAAGGCCCGTCACCGCCATCGCGAAAATCCCGAGCGCGATCAGGATCTCGGTGAGAGTGAATGCGTTCGACCTTTGGTTTCGGATGATCATGGGGATGCGGCGGCATCGGCCCGTCCCGAAGCACGGGTGAGATTGATGGTGGTGACGGCCCCCTTTGAGCGGGAGCCCACACCGAGACAGAGGCGGTTGCCTCCCTGTGCCGGGATGCCGATCCCGCCGGAACGACGGAACATGACGGAACCGAACACTTCCTTGCCGGATCGGTCGTCATCCTTGCAGGCGGTGGCGAGGAGATCCCCCGGGGGGCGCTCATCCATGAGGGTGCCCGGTTCGTCATGGAAGGTGATTCCGGCAGGCAGGGTCACCCAGGCTCCTAGCGGCACATAACCCTCCTCTCCGCGAGAGACGATCCGGAGAGCGTCCCGGTCGCTTCCGACCGTATGGCGGAAGAGCAGCCAGACATCGCTTTTCTTGGTGATCGCCTCCCCGCGCGCCCTCTCCAGGGAATCCATCACCAGGGAGGTTGCGGCCTTGGAGGATCCGGCCCGGTGAAGCGCCCTCCAGGCAGGAACCGTCAACGATGCCAAGGCGGCGATCACGGTCATGGTGACCAGAAGTTCCGTCAAGGTGACTCCGGCAACGGTCGGTCGTTGAGATCGTTGGGGCTGGAGTGGAGGCACGCTCGGAAGCGTGAACGATTGTCCTGCACGAGGCGACAAAAAATCAGCGGTTCCCCAGGCCGCGATCTCCGTTACTGAAGGGTTCTGACCAGCATGAAACCCGCCCAGATTCCCGCCACGCAGAGTAGTACCGAAAGCAGAACATTGAGGAGGGCACCAAGCAGGTTGCCCTGTTCCATCAGCAGAAATGTCTGAAGACTGAAGGAAGAGAAGGTGGTGTAGCCCCCGAGGACTCCGATCATCAGAAATGCGCGGGCCGGTTCTGAGAAGATCAGTTTACCCGGCTCACTCTGCCCGTAGCCGGCAAGGATCCCCATCAGGAGGGCGCCGGTCACGTTCACAACGATCGTGCCGAATGGAAACTGCTCCCCCGTCCACCTGGCAACCAGGCTGCTGATCATGACGCGCCCGACCGATCCGATCGCTCCGCCCAAGGCAGCCATGGTCCAGGGGTGCCTGATGAGTTCGGAAAAGAGGGACATCAGCGGATAAAAAACCAAAAGCTACCGATTGGGAAGCAGGAGTAATTGGTAGGATGGCGGATTGTCTTCCCCTGCGGTCTGGTGCAGCATGGAGCCATGTTCCACGCACCCCGGATCCTTCTCCTGCTGGCGGTTACCGCCATGGTCTCGCCCCTTGTTGCCCAAGATACCTTCGCTCCCACGAAGATCGCGCAGATGGATGCCGCTGCCTACCTCAAGCCCCTGCCCAACAACGGCGTGGTGCCGCTGAATGTCATCGCGGGTGATTTCGCGACGAACGCAGTCGCCGCGACCGGAAAATACGGTGGCCAGCGCATCACTGTCATCGGTCGCATCGCGGCCCTGAAAAAGAGCGGCAGTGAGAACAAGGTTCTGGTGGTGACCCTGCAGGATGCAGCCGCTTCCCTGCCGGCGGTGAAGTGTGATTTCCTCGACGGATCCATTCCGTTCAATTCAGAAATTGAGATGTCCGATGACAACTCCCAGGCCTCCATCCTGAAGCGCGACCGGAGTGGAAATATCCTCGGCAGGGAGCCCTATCTGTCCGTGGATCAACGTGTCGGAATCAAGGGGGATTTCAAGGAACTCAAGGTCGGCGATATCGTGCTGACCGCCTGCAAGTTGGTGCCCAAGGAGAAGCTTCGTGAACTGAGTGGCGGAAGATAAGCGAACGTTCCGTGGCGCGGCGGGCCATCGGATCCATGCCATCCGGTTTCCGCAGAGATTTGATTTAGCTTTTAGCCGGGGGTGTTTATCCCTTTCCTCCAGCCATGTCATTCAGTTCCCTCGGCCTTGATGCCGCCATTCTCAAAGCCGTCAAGGAGACCGGCTACACCGAACCGACCCCGATTCAGACCGCGGCCATTCCGGTCATTCTCAACCAACGGGATCTCATCGGTATCGCCCAGACAGGCACCGGCAAGACGGCCGCCTTCACCCTGCCGATCCTCTCCCTGCTTGCCGCTTCCCCCTCCAAGGGGATTCGTGCGCTTGTCATCGCACCGACCCGCGAACTCGTCGTCCAGATCGAGGAGAATGTCCGCGCCTACGCGAAGCATCTCCCCCTCACCGTGGCCACGATCTTCGGCGGTGTGAGCGAGCGTCCCCAGATCAAGGCACTCGAGCAGGGCGCCGATATCGTGATCGCCACGCCGGGGCGTCTGCTCGACATCATCCGTGGCCGTGAGAAGGCCTTCGCCCACATCGAGTTCCTTGTGCTCGACGAGGCCGACCGGATGCTCGACATGGGATTCGTTCCGGCGATCCGTCAGATCGTGAAGCTCCTTCCCCGGAAGCGACAGACCCTCTTCTTCTCCGCAACCCTCTCCCGTGAGATCGAGAAGCTCACCGGCGAATTCCTCCACGAACCGGAGACCGTCGAGATCGGGCGCCGATCCAACCCCGCCGACACGGTCACCCAGTCCGTCTACGAGATCGGTCAGCATCTCAAGCCCGCTCTGCTCCTGCATCTTCTTCAGGACCCGAGACTGGCCATGGTGCTGGTCTTCACCCGGACCAAGCATGGCGCCGACAGGATCGCGCGCAGGTTGGAGCAGTCGGGCATCAAGACGGGCACCATCCATTCCAACCGTTCCCAGAATCAGCGCCTCCGCGCGCTCAACGAGTTCCGCGAGGGGAAGATCCGGGTGCTCGTCGCCACCGATATCGCCGCCCGCGGCATCGATGTGGACGGCATCTCCCATGTCGTGAACTACGACTTCCCTCCGCATCACGAGGACTATGTCCACCGGATCGGCCGGACCGGCCGCGCCAAGGCCGTCGGCGAGGCGATCAGCTTCGTCTCCAAGGAGGATGAGGATGCGGTGCGTGCCCTGGAGCGCTTCACCCGCCGAGGAATTCCCCGCGTGAAGGCGGAGGGATTCGACGACACGGTTCCCGCCCCACCGCGGGACAAGGGTGGTGACCGTCGCCCTCCGCGTCGTCCCGGCGAAGTCCGCGCCCCTCGCGGACAGTCGGGTCAGGGCGGAGGCCGCTCCCGGCGTGGAGGCCGTTCCGATGGCAAGCCCCGGGAAGTCTCCATGAGCGGCGAAGCCGGCAAGAAGCCCCAGGGCTCCTCTTCAAAAAAGAGCATCGGCCGCTTCTTTGGCTTCGGCAGACGCTAATCAGCAGATTCGGGATTGCCTCTTCAGTCCAGCTTCTAGCTCCTAACTGCTAGCTCCCGATACCGCCCTCTACTTAGTCATTTTACAGCCTCATCTGGTTAATCTGTCGTTGCTTGGGCGATCATCTTGACCGTCGATAAATAAAAGGACTCGCGCAGAGACGCAGAGGCGCGAAGGAAAAGACAAAGGATTGGCTCCGGAGAGGATTGTCAGCGTTACCCCTATCAAATCGGAGAATCACTTGACCGATTCACAATGGGGTCTGACGAATCCTTGCAGGGGAGATGTTTCTAAGGAATCGCTTTCATGAGTCATAAAAACTCTGCGCCTCTGCGTTTGCTTGCCCGGTCGTTGCTTCGCATCCGTTACGGCTGCGCGAGATTTATTCCCTTGTCCATGCGTCAAACAAAACCGAAAACGCTCTAGCCTTCAGCCTTCAGCCTAAACCGCTTCAGTCTTGCTGCCCTCAGTGTCCTCCCTGCAGGACGATTTCGGTGATGACCGGCGGTTCGGGATCCTTGCCCGGGTAGATTTCCCCGATGCTCAGGGCGATGATGTCCCCTTGATTGAGTGGAATCGTCTCGAAGTGGAAATCCTGCCACTTCCAGGTGTCGGCAAGCCTGAGGAGTGCGACCGGCTTTCCATTCACCGAGAGGGTCATTGTCTTGACCCGCGCATGGTTGTGGAAGTCCTTCAGTGTCCCGATCATGCCGTTTGCGACCGAGAGACGGTAGAACGGGGTGTCCAGGCATTCGGGAGGAAGGCTCTTGGGCAGGCGAAACGTGATCGTGGAGTTCCGCCAGTCCTGAGGCGCCATCCATCCGGTCATGGCATCGTCATCGCAGAGTTCGGGCGCCGGTTTTGCAGGTCTCCCGCCCAAGGTTTCCCAGAAAAAGGCGCATCGCAGGGAGCACCCTCCCATGAAGTCCTGAAGCACGGGATGGGTGACCTTCGCCTGGAGGACGGGTAGGTTGCCGGGGGGAGTGGCCCGGGCGTGTGCGGCGATCGCCAGGGCAAGCATCACCGGGCGAAGCGGCCACTTCATCGTCCGGTTCTCCCTATGCCGCGCAGGATTTGCAGAAGCCGTAGAGGATGATTTCGTGGTCGGTTACCCGGAAGCCCGCGGGTGCCAGGCTCTTGAGTCCCCCTGCCACGCATTTCTGGAGGTCGAAGACCTGTCCGCAGTTGCGGCAATGAAAGTGATGGTGATGTCCCTTGTTGGTGCGTTCGTATCGCGGCGGTTGCCCCGGGATTTCGACGCAGCATACCTGCCCCTCCTCCTGAAGATTCTTCAGGGAGCGGTAGACGGTGGCGATCCCAAGTGAGGGAACCGCTTTGACGGCAAGCCGATGGATGTCATCCGGCAGAAGGGGGCCGGCCTGTTCTTCCAGGACGGCCTTGATGGCTTCCTTCTGGCGGGTTGTGCGTCGTTCGATGGCCAAGACGTGACTATGCCCGGGAGGGTGCCTTATTTCAAGCCGTCGACGATGGTGCTGACATTATGCCTCATCATCGAGTCGTAGGTGGAGGCCTCGGTGTCGCCCAGTCCGTCGGAGTAGAGGACGCCTCCGGTGCGCGCTCCGGTCTCCGCGGCGATCTGATTCACGGCGCGGCTGTTCTCGATGCTCTCGAAGAAGACGGCCTTCACCCCCTGGCTCCTGATGACTCCGATGATCTCTTTGACGTGTTGAGAGGAGGGCTCCTCACCGGTGGAGATCCCCTTCACCGGCAGGATGGTGAAGCCGTAATCGCGGGCGAAGTATTGAAGCGCGTCGTGGGAGGTGACGAGTTTCCTCCGGGAGGAGGGGAGTTCGGCAACCTTGACCCGGCTCCAGCGTTGGAGCTCGTTCAAGGAGGCAAGGTACTCCTTCTCCCGGCCCTGGTAATAGCCCCGGTTCGCGGGATCTGCCTGTTCAAACCGATCGGTGACAAGGCGGGTGGCCCGCTTCATGTTCTCCACGCTGTGCCACCAGTGGGGATCCTCCACTTTGCGTCCCTCCTCGGTCATGGTGAGCGAGGGGACTGCCTCGCCCACATTCACGAACTTGCCCGTGACTCCGGCGGCCTCCTCGAGCTTGGTCAGGAATCCCTCCATCCCCTTCCCCGTGAAGAGGACGAGATCGGCCTTGGCCACCTTCTTCACATCCGAGGGGGTCGGCTCAAACTCATGGGGATCGATGCCCGGCTTGATGATCGCCTCGATCTTCACATGGTTCCCGCCGATGTTCTTTGCGAGATCGGTCGTGATGGTCGAGAGAGAGGCCACGGTGAGGTCGGCTCGGCCCGATGAGGATCCGAGAAAGACCGCTACGAACAGCAGGAGAAGGGGGCGGAAGATTTTCATGATGCTAATGAGAATAGATTATTGACAAGGTGGAGCTCTATTGATAAAAGGTAATCACTATCAATCATCCCATGCAATACCCATCCTCACTCGATACATCACTCCACAGCTCACTCCATGGCGCCGGGAACAAGAACCCGATGATCCGCTTCACGGCGCTCTCACTGAGCATGGCCATGATCATGGCATTTGCTCCGGCGCGTGTTCATGCGTGCAGTTCATGCCCCAGCGGCAACACCGGAACGAGCTATAACTTCCCCAATGGCGTGGGGGGAATGGCCTGGATGCAGTACAACTTCGAGTCGCAGAGCCAGAACTACAGCGGCTTCAACAAGGCCCCCGCCGACGCCAATCATGACAAGCTGATCCAGACCTCCACGATGATGGCGGGCTTCCAGTATTTCTTTAATGAGAAGTGGGGCTTCCAGGTGCTGGTTCCCTCAGCCAACACCCTCTACCGCTACGCCCCGCACAGCGACGAGGCCCATGCGGAAGAGGGGCACGCCGAAGAGGGACATGCGGAAGAGGGGCACGACGAGGAGCACCATGGAGAGAGTGTTGTCACCAAGCAGTGGTGGGCCATGGGCGATATCCGCCTGAACGCCATCTGGACGGGTCTCTCCAAGGATCAGTCCACCGGAATCAACCTGGGTGTGAAGCTTCCTTCCGGAAACTGGACCGAACCCAATGTCGAGCGCTCCGTGCAGGTCGGTACCGGAAGTACCGACATCCTCTTCGGCTTCTACCATCGGCATCGCATCACGAGCGATGCGCTTTGGAGTTGGTATTCCCAGGCACAGTTGGATGCCCCGGTGATCTCGCAGGGAGGATACACCCCCGGCATCGCGGTGGATGTCGCGGCGGGCGTCTATTACTCGGGACTGAGTCTCGGGAAAGTGAAGATCCGACCCATCGGTCAGGCGATCTTCACCACGGTGGGATCGGATTCGGGCTCCAATGCCTCCGGCCAGAACAACGGCTTCCAGCAACTCTCGCTCGCGCCGGGCATCGAGTTTGAAGTCCATCCCGTGCGTGTCTACGCGGATGTGGCAATGCCTGTCATGAACAACGTTTCCGGCAACCAGCTCATAGCTCCGGCTCAGGTACGCGTGATCGCCAGCTACATGTTTTAGCGAATCATTGCGCGAAAGCATCGGATAAGTACCTCAGCTCGTTCCCGGGACTTACGGTGAATCGCACGTTGAATTGCCTTGAGATCCGGGACATCGCCTTGCCCGGATGATTGGAATCGTCAAAAACGATGATCGGGTAAACTCCCGGCTCTGGGGCATTCTGCGCGATCTCACCGACGGTCTGGCCCAGCAGATGTTCTTCTGGGGGTGTGATGTGACCCACCCCGGGGGGAACGGACTGAGGAGAGCGGGGCTTGAGCGGATCGCGCGACTGGATTCGGGGGGCGAGGGGACAAGCCGCTATCATATCGGGAGGGAAGGGGGACGGATCGAGTTGCACGGCTTCTGCGCAGGATGGAGGCCGCACGATCCTGAAGCCGAGGGTGCGCTCTACATCCGCAGGGAACACAGGATATTCATGACTTCCGGGGAAACGAATCCGGGGCGCTATGACATGCGGCGACTGAGGAGCGGCACCGCCGGGGAGATCCTCTCGACGATGGGACCGTTCCTGCGCTGGTGGGCAGACTACGAGGAGTGGGCGGCGGAGACCTTCGGGAGCGACTGGCGCCAGACGTGCTGGCGCGGATACCTGAAGCTGCGCCCGCACCGGCCGTGGTTTCCTCCGGGTGATGGGCTTCAGTGGCTGCGCGGGTTCATCGCCGCACCATGCACCGCGGAACGACCCCGCAATATCCTCAGGAGCCGAAGGCCGGCCGGGCTCCCCTTTCATTCACGACGAACCCAACCTTTCTCATGAAAACAAACACCACCAACCGGCGTCTCCCCGTCACCGTCCTCTCGGGATTCCTGGGAGCCGGCAAGACCACCCTGCTCAACAACATTCTCAACAACCGCGAGGGGAGGCGCGTCGCCGTGATTGTCAACGACATGAGCGAGGTGAACATCGACGCGGAGCTGGTCCGTGACGGCGGGGCCCAACTCAGCCGCACCGAGGAGAAGCTTGTGGAGATGTCCAACGGCTGCATCTGCTGCACGCTGCGCGATGATTTGCTCAAGGAGGTGGCGCGTCTCGCCGACGAGGGGCGGTTCGACTATCTCCTGATCGAGTCAACGGGCATCTCCGAGCCGCTCCCGGTGGCGCAGACCTTCACCTTCACGGACGAGGGGGGCAGAAGCCTGCAGGAACTGACGCGTCTCGACACGATGGTGACGGTTGTGGATGCCGCCAACTTCCTGACGCATTACGAGGGTTCGGAAACACTTCTCGACAGGGAGATCGCGCTCGGGGAGGGGGATGAGCGCTCGATTTCCGACCTCTTTGCCGACCAGGTGGAGTTCGCCGATGTCATCGTGATCAACAAGACCGATCTTGTCGGCGCGGAGGAGCTCGCGGAACTGCGGGCGATCCTGCGGAAACTCAATCCCGAGGCCACGATCATCGACGCGGAGAGGGGGCGCGCGCCACTGGATCAACTCCTGGACACAGGGCTCTTCGACATGGAGAAGGCGCAAGCCTCGGCAGGGTGGCTCCGCGAGCTGAACAACGAGCACACGCCGGAGACCGAGGAATACGGGATCGGCAGCTTTGTCTTCCGGGCAAGGAGACCGTTCCACCCGAAGCGATACTGGGATTTCATCCATACCGAATGGGGCGGGCTTCTCCGATCCAAGGGGTATTTCTGGCTGGCGACGCGCCATGACATCGTGGGGCTCTGGTCCCAGGCCGGGGGGTCGGCGGAATACCGTCCCGTGGCGCAATGGTGGGCTGCGGCGCCCGAGGGCAGCCTTCCTGAGGAAGAAGAGTCACGGATGGAGATCACAAGGGAGTGGAGGGAGCCTTATGGCGACCGACGCCAGGAACTTGTCTTCATCGGCCAGGATCTCCCCAGGGAGAAGATGCTCGAAGAGTTGGAACAGTGCCTTCTCACCGACGAGGAGATGGAGGCCGGGCCGAACGGTTGGAATCTCCTGCTCGAGGATCCCTTCCCCGCCTGGACCGCTCCCGAGGCTGGGAGTGAGGGAACCGGGGAGGGCGATCCCGACTGATTTTCATGGTTGGAAGGCCCCGTCCGGAAACGGACGGGGTTTTTTCCCAACGTATCTCGCGGATGGATGTCACTTTTTTCACCGGCTTTCTGGGTTCCGGAAAGACCACCACGCTCAAGCGCCTGCTTCGGGAGCATGGCGGGGGGAGGTCGTTCGGCGTCATCGTCAATGACCTGAGTGAACTGGAGGTCGATGGCGAACTCATCGGCATGGAGGAGCGCGTCTCCGTGAAGAACGGCACGCTGGCCCTCCTCAACAACGGGTCGATCTCGGGGGAGAAACTCGGATCATTTGCCGGGGAGGTCGCCCGGATGAAGCAAGGGGGGATCCGTCATCTCCTCGTGGAGGCCTCGGGGGCCTCGCATCCCGCCGCAGTGATCGATGCGATCCGGTCCGTGGCCGGAACGACACTGCGCGCAGTGATCGCGATGGTCGATGCCCGTGCACTTCTGCACGATCACGGAGGGGGTCTCGACCTCGTGGAGCGGTTGACTTCCCCTGCGGAGGATGACCCGTGTGCCGCCGATCTTCTGGCATCACAGCTGCAATCAGCCAGCGTGATCGCCCTGACCAAGGCGGATCTCGTTCCCGAGTCGGAACTGGAGAGACTCCTGAGATCCCTGCACGCCATCAATCCCACGGCCACCCTGACTGCCTGTGTCTACGGGAAGCTCGATGCGCGCCTGATTCTCGAGTCGGCGCCTTACCGCGGAGGTGTCGTGGAGCAAAAGCCGGATCAGGGTGGCGCTCAACGCTACGATATCGGCACGACTGTGGTGAGGAATTCCCGTCCGCTTCATCCGCAGCGATTTCACACCCTTTACCGCGACCGCCTTGGTCTGGGGATCTTCCGGAGCAAGGGTTTCATCTGGTTTGCCAGCCGCCCGGCCGATGTCCTTCTCTGGAACCAGGCGGGAGGGGCCATGGGGCTTGAATGGCTCGCCACATGGAGGATAGCGATCCTGCAGGGAGAGGGCGGTGTTCCTCTCCTGCAGGAGGAGAAAGAGCACCTACGCAAAGTCCTTCGGGATAGTGATCCCCTCTTCGGTGACCGCGGCAACGAACTCACGGTCATCGGGCACGCGATGGATCGCGCGGTGTTCTGCCGGGAGCTTGAGGAATGCTTCTGCACGGATGAGGAGGTGGAACACTGGCGACAAGGTGGCTCTTTTCCCGATCCTTGGCCGACCCGGATCAGGGAAACCGGTTGAAAATCAAGGAATCTGCAAAACCCACATCAAATGATGAATGATACGAAACGCACACCGGTCACCAGTCCTTAGTGGGTTCCTTGCCGCAGGCTGGTCATACGGGAGGGAAGCCGCTAAACGGAGTGCTTCCCATGAGGATCGTTCGGATCATTTTTATACTCCTGATCGGTTTGGCGGCCCCGCTCCTTCATGCGGAGCAGCCGCCGATCCTGGATCCGGCGTTCAATCCCCTGCTGAGGGAGAAGATCGCCGGTGATCTCTACGGCTACAGGCCCAAGGGGGAGAATCAAGGGGTCTCGCTCTTTGCGCAGTCGGTCACCGACATGCTCTGGAACACGGTCGGCGGCGTCTCAGCCGGGAATGCCTGCGCCGGGTTGCTTCAGTTCGGAACGGAGATTGATCTTGGAAAGACGATTGGACTTCCCGGGGGGCGATTCAAGAACACCTGGTTCTGGCTCTACGGAGGCAATCCCTCCAACTACGTCGGTGACGTGAATTCGGTGAGCGGCATCGCAGGATCACCGGCTTTCCGTTGTTATGAGCTGTGGTATGAGCAAAACGTTCTGGAGGATGCCATTTCCCTGAGGGGAGGGTTGCTGGGTCTTGATGCCGAGTTTGGCTTCACCGACACGGAACTTCTCTTCCTCAACGGGACCGACGGCATGCCGGCGCTCATGTCTCAGAATCTGGTCAACGGAGGACCCCAGTACCCCATGGCGACGCCGGGCATCAGGCTTGCTGTGAGACCGATCTCCTGGCTCACCCTGCGTAGTTCCTTCTCCCAAGCCAATCCCTTTCAGCAGAACGAGAACCCTCATAATTTCAACTGGAACTTCGGCCCCTCCGGCGGGCTCCTGAATATGAATGAGGCCGAGGCGCGCTGGGAATCCCTCCTCAAGGATCGCAAGCTGCCCGGTGTGGCAAAGGCAGGCTTTTTCATTCAGTCGGGTCCGCCTCCTTCCCTCCCGGATCAATGGTCCTTCGGCCCGCCGACATCAGTGCAATACTGCTCTGGCTTCTACGGGATCATCGACCAGATGCTTTACCGTGCGCCGGGTCAGGATGAGGCGCCCTCGAAAAACCCCGTTTCAGGAAAAGCAGTCTCCGACGGCAAAAGCACCGCTGGGGATGCTCCCGTGCGTGGTCTCAATTCCTGGTTGAGGCTCGGATTCTGCCCTCAGTCCTATAACCCGCTCTCGGTCTACACCGACGGGGGGCTTGTCTACACCGGGCTGATTCCGGGTCGCAAGGAAGACAAGACGGGTGTCGCCTTCTGTTTCGAGCAGATGAGCAGCGGCTACATGTCGCTCGGCAATGCGCAGGGGATCCCGGGACCCTCCTTCGAGGCCGTGATCGAGTTCACCCATTCGTTCCGTATTGCCCCCGCGATCGCACTGCAACCCGATATCCAGTATGTCCTGCATCCCGGCGGAAGCCGCCAGAACGGCAATGCCCTGGTGGCGGGCTTCCGGGCGGTGGTGGATTTCTGAGGAGGAGGGGATATAGTCCGCCTGCAATGGATCCCGAACCGCTCATTACAGAGAACCCCCGCGATGCGGAGGCGGTCCGAGACTTCTTCAACGGATGGAATCTCTATCGCCGGATCGTGGAGAACGATTATCTCTGCCACGACTCGGTCAGGCAGGCGCTCTCGGGTTGGCTGGACGGGTTGGAGCGGCCCTTCAGCTTCCTGGACCTCGGATGCGGGGATGCCGCTTTCAGCACCGGGATCCTGAAGGGGAGGAACCTCGCCTCCTACACCGGGATGGATCTCTCGCCCGTCGCGCTCGATCTGGCGCGGGGGAATACCCGGCAGATCGCCGCCCCTGTTTCGCTGGTGCACGGGGATTTCGTGACGGAGATCGGGACGCTGCCCGCAAGCTACGACGTGATCTATCTCGGCCTCTCGCTCCACCATCTCTCCCGCACGGAGAAGGAATTCTTCTTCGGTGAGTTGCGGCGCAGGACCGCCCCGAGCGGCGCGCTTCTGGTCTACGATCCCATCCTCTCGCCCGGCGAGGTGCGCGATGTCTTTATGGGACGCTGGGTCGATCACGCGAAGTGGACGTGGAAAGCCCTCACGATCGAGGAAATCGACGGCGCCGTGGAGCATGTCACGACGGCCGATTTCCCCGAAGAGATCGGCACGCTTAACCGCATGGCCGTCGGCGCGGGATTCCGTCCCGCGGAGGTGCTTTTCACGGACCGGAGTGATTTCTACGCCCTGATGGCGTTTCATGTAGAGTAGTACTCCGTCACCGAACTTGCGGGCAGGCCGGGAACGTGTCAAAGAATCTGGGATGTTCCGCCCGTGCTCCCGCCGCTTGCCGCTTTTGTTGGCGGTATTTCTCACCGGGATGCTGCTTCCGCTCAACGCGGCACCGGAGACAAAGAAGACACCTCCCCCGCAGGCGACGAAGGGCAACGCCCCCGAGGTCGTCGAAGTCGGTGTCTGGCCCACGGTCATCTACAACCTGGACGTCCATTCGAACACCTTCTACATGACCGCCTATGTGTGGTTCATCTGGAGAGGGGAGATCGATCCCACCCAGACGGTGGAATTCACCAACAATGTCGAGAGTTGGGGCCTCACCAAGATGAAGACCTATCCCAAGCCGATCACCTTTCCCGACGGCAGGCATTACCAGTCGATGCGGATCGAGGGACGCTTCTTCCAACCCTTCAGTCTGCTCCGCTTTCCGCTTGAGAATCACACGGTTTCGCTCTCGATCGAGGACAACACGTACGCCGCCGACAAGTTGCTTTATCGCTTCGACCAGAGACACTCGGGGCTGGACTCCGGGTTGACTATTCCGGGATGGACGGTGCAATCATGGAAAGGACGCGAGGGGGTGCACCACTACGCGAGCAACATGGGCGATGAGACGGTCGGCAGCGACTCCTCGGATTACGGGACCATCCTCTTCGAGGTCAAGGTGACCCGCCCCGTGAACTTCTTCATCTGGAAGATGCTCCTCCCGCTCATCATCATCATGGTGGCCTGCTGGACGGCTCTCCTGCTCCATCCCTCGCAACTGGCCTCCCGGGCCGCCATGACGGGCACGGCATTGCTCACCACCGTCTTCATGCAGCAGGGCTACACGTCCAATCTGCCCGAAGTGAACTACCTCGTCCTGATGGACAAGATTTACGTGGTGGTCTACCTGCTGATCATTCTCTCGCTGGTGCAGGTGGTGATCCAGGGGGCCATGGAGAAGAAACACGTGCTGGATGATTACAGAAAGGCGCAGTTGATCGACAAAGTGAGCGTGGTGGTGCAGGCCATGGTCTTCATGATCGCGCTCTGGGTCATCATTGTGACGACGTATTGAAAGAATGGGGACGGGTGATCGGCCCGCTTCCATGCGTCATCGCGAATCTCAAACGAGAGTGTTTCGTCGCCATCTCTCCCCGCCCTCTCGCGAACAAGGGGCTCTTTTTTGGTGAGGTGATTCAGAATCGCGGAGAATTCATTTATCTTTTTGACAATCCAAACGTTTGGATTTTTATATCTCGAAAGTCTATTCCTTCTCGTCAGACGTAACCCCAGCATCAAGTTTCAACCCCTCCAAGTCTATATGTACGATTCCGCTTGCTCTCAAAAATTCACAACTTTGCCCCCCTCTCAGAGGCCTGGATCCCTGATCCCTAAATACCGTTTCTTCTCCGCCTTGCTGATCTTCAGCGCGGTTGTTGTTCTCTCTGCCAAAGCCGCCCTCATGGCTGCCCCGGAGATGTTACTCGTTGATCCGATGGAGGCGGTCTATCCGGATGTACGCCCGCCGGCGTTGGGTGCCGATGCACCGCTGGCAGCTCCCCTCTGCGGAACGATGGTGATCCAGGTGGTTCTGCGCGGAGAACCCGGGAAACTTCAGATCGACCGATTGGAACTCCTTGATGGCTCCAAGCCCGTTGCGGCCGAGTGGTATGCACTGGACTTTGTGCCCGTGGAGCAGAATACCGGCGTGGGCCATGGAACCGAGATCCGCGATGGGAAAAAGAATCCCTACGTGATCCGGCGTGCTCCGTTTGAGATTGCGGACGCGATGGTGCCGGTTGGGGCGGGTTGGGACTCCGAGGCTTGGAAGGCCCGCAAGACCGGATTCGACCAACGCGGTCTCGCCGCGTTTGCCGTGCGCTGGGCAATCCCCGCAGATGCCAGCCCCGGAGTGCATGACTACACGGTGAATGCCCGGCTTCAGGAGGGAAAAATGGCAGACGCCCGCTTCTCGGTTCAAGTCTATCCCGTGACGGTGCCGCCAACCGAGCAGGGGACATTCAACCTGGTGCAAACAAGCAGGACCAAACCGATTGCCGAGGCCTACAAGGTGCCCCTGTGGTCGGAGGAATTCTGGAGTCTCTACGCCAGCTACGCAAAGGCCCTGGTGGAGGGTCGTCAATCGACCGGGCGCATCCTGCTCCCGGAGATGGCGCTCGATTGCCCCACCGGAGCCGAACCGCAGTTTGGAGAACGACTCGACCGCATGATCAAACTCCTCAAGAGCGCCGGAATGAGGGACTTTCTGGGCGTCGGGATCTTTCACCCCATTCTGCCCAAGGATAAGAACAACCCACAGTGGGGTGTGAACAGTTACAAGACCGATATCCTTGGAACACCTGAAGGGGATGCCAAAGCGCGCGCCCTGTATCGGCAGATTCGCAAGGCCATCGAGGAGAACGGTGTGGCCGATAAATTCAAGATGCAGGTCTACGATGAAGTCCCGGAATCCGACAACGCTCTTTATGTCCAAGCTGCCAAGATGATGCGCGAGGAAATCCCCGGAGTGAAGATCTTCGAGGTGGTCAACTCCCCGAATCTCGGAATCGCCGACTCGGTCGATGAGTGGTGCCCCATGCCGAATGTTTACATGTTCCGGCGGGAGTTTTTCGAGCAGCGCAAGGCCGCTGGATCGAAAGTCGCCTTCTATACCTGCATGGGCCCGGGCGGGCCCTGGGTGAACCGTCTGCTCGACCAAGAGCGGACGCGTGTCGTTCAAATTCCTTGGTTTGTTTATGGCTACGGCCTCTCCGGCTTCCTGCATTGGGGCGCGAACAGCTGGATGAGTGATCCCTTCAAGCAATCGGTGGTTCCCACGGGCTCGGGCGATCAGACCAAGAACTTCCTGCCCGCCGGCGACACCCACATCCTCTATCCGGGCGACAAAGGACCATGGATCAGTCTGCGTTACGAGGCACAGCGACTCGGTGCCGAGGACTATGAGGCTCTCACTATCTATGGGAAGACAGATGCGGAAGCCGCCGGGAAAATGGTCTTCAAGCACTTCCCTGCCATGAACACCGGACACCGTGACGGGGCCTCTTACTGGCGGGCCCGTCACGACCTGCTTGCCGCCGCGAGCGGGACCCCTGTGAAGGGAAGGTCGGAAGGATCCGATGTCAAGCCAGCCGTCGGGCCGTCCAAACAGGTGCCGTAAACCAGTGGCCTGATGAATTGGTTCCACAACCTCTTTACCAACTAACAAATAATTCCATGAACACATCCGCAAACATACCTGCCCTCGAGCGTTCCGTTTATCAGACCCTGAAAGTCGGGGATTTTCCGGCCAACCTCTTCGATCTCGTCCCGCAAAGCGCGGTGCGGGTGAGTGATTTCCCGTTCAAGTCGAGCCACAACTCGATCTGGGATTTCACCAGCACGCCCGACGGGCGGATGTTCACCTCGCTCTGCAACGAATACATGAGTTCGGCCTCGGCCCAGCTCTACGAGTATGTTCCGGCCAGCGGCGAGCTGAAGTTCTGCTTCGACACCGGAGTGGAAACCCTCATCGGGCCCCGCGAGATTCCGCCGAGCAAGATCCACACCTCGATGCATGCGATGAAGGACGGGCGTCTCATCATGGCGACCCATACGACAAGTCCCTCACCGGTCCACAAGCATTGGATGTTCCGCAATTACTACTCGCACCAGTGGGAAGGATTCCCCGGATCTCATGTGCTGGTCTACGATCCCAAGACCGGCGATGTGCGCACGCTGGGCATCCCGGTGCCGCGCGACAGCATCTACGGCTCGGTCTACGATCCCCGCCACCACGCGCTCTTTTTCACCACCTTCCTCAAGGGACACCTCTGGCGCATGGATCTCACGACCAAGGAGCTTCGCGACTTGGGGCAAATCACCGAGATGGCATCATGGGCGCTGGCCCGCGACACCGAGGGATTCATCTACACCTCAAGCCGTTCCGGTCATCTCTGGCGCGTGGATCCCGATACCTGTGCAATCGAGGACCTTGGCGTGGTGGTGTCCGACACCGACCCGAATCCCGCGAGCAAGGGTCAGAGAGTTCTGGCATTCCATGCCAACGGGCCCGACGGACGGCTCTACATGACCTTCCACTTCAGTGACGACCTTTTCGCCTTGGATCCGAATACCAAAAAGATCGAGCGCATCGGTAGTCTGGTTCCGCCTGAGTATCGCCCCACCTCAGTCAAATGCATCCGCCAAAGTGCGGGCATCGCCTTCGATTCCAAGGGTGTCCTCTGGTATGGCCTCAGCCATAGCTACAACCCCAACATCGGCAGTCATGTGATGCTCTGCCGTTGGGATATCGCCGCTGGCGGCGAGCCTCGCAAAGCCGGTCTGCTGGGTCGTCCCGGTCGGGTCCTCAGCACCGTGAGCGAGTTGGTGATGGATTCCAAAAACGATGTGCTCCACTTTGCCGACACCAACTACATGGAGGATCCGGCACATGTACTGGCCGTGGACCTCAAGACCGTGGAGCGTGATTGGGATCTGCCCCGCGTGGTCGCGGACGATGTCCATCCCTACATGCTCTACGCCGATGCGGCGACCATTCACTCCGACCCGCAGTTCGAGGAAAAGGCCGAGAAACTGCATCACTTCGCCGCCGAGATGTATGCGATGCGCCAGGAGATTGAGAAGGAGTCCGATGGCACCATCCACTCGGAGTCTGTCGGGGTCGTTCGTGTCTGGGAGCGTCTCGGGCGCGGCAACGGCTCGGTGCGGGCCTTGCGTTGGGATTCCGATGGAACCTTGCGGGCCTGGTGCGGCGGTCGCACGGGTGCGCTGCGTCAAGGCGTTGCCATCCGCGACGGGAAACTGGAAAATGTCGTCTCTCTCACGGGCGCCGGAGCCGAATGGACGGCTCCCGATGTCTCGGGTCTCGCCTCACTGCCCGCTTCCGTGGCCTCTGCAATCTTGCCTGCAAGACAAGGACGCCAACTCCTCGCCAAGCCTTCCTGCTGGGCGGAGTGGAATGATGGTTGGGTGCTGGTCGGCACGCTCGACGGCTTGGTCGCCAAGGTGCATCTGGAAAGCGGACGCGTGTTTGCCCTCGGTTCCACCGGGCCTCAAGGTCCGGTGCATCAGATCGTCACCAATGCGGACCGTACACGCGCTTTCGGTGTGGCCGGTGACACCATGGATCTCGGTCATGTCTTCTACTTTGACGACGAAGGCGGCCTGCGCGAGATCGGTCGCACCTTGGCGGGAGTTCCCGGCTTGCCGGGCATCACCGGCAATACCGAGCCCTGCTGCGTCGCCCTCTCGCCCGATGGTCACACCCTTGCCATCGGTGCGCTCGACGAGCTTGGCACGGTCTATCTCTATAAAAACCCGGTCACCGTGTGAGTCGGGTTCTATCACGCAAAGACATCCCGATTCCTAATGATTCTAAGCATCAAAATCCCGAAACCAACCCCCAATGAAATTCCAATCAATATCAAACCATGTGCTCGTATTAGCGTGTGCAGCAGGGATCGGTTTCGTCCCCTGCCGGGCTTCTCAAGCCGATGATGCCGCGGATGCCGCACGGATGGCGGCCCAAGCGAACCTCTCATTCGAGCAGGTGGCGGGTCCCGAGACGAAATATGTCATGGGATTCAAACGCGATCAGCGCATCCCGTGGGTCAGTCTCCTAGGTGACAGGAAAGACTGGCCGGCTGGCTGGGTGGTAAGAAATCTCACCGAGAAGGAGGGGAAGCGGACGCTTGTTTTGCCCAAGCGTGAGGAAGTGAAAACCGCCTCTGCCCCTTTTGCCCTGGTCGAGGGGACTGGTCGCGATGGCAGCAAAGCCTTGCAGATCATGGGTGATCCTGCAGGGCGCGTCGTCACCATGGGAGAGGTCGGTTTCCCGGTCGTCCCGCTGAGGAATTATTTCAAAGGGAAGGAAATCGAGATCGAGTTGAAGGGCTGGGTCAAAGGGGAGGACGCAAACGCCGCGGACAAAAGCCGGATCGGCCTGGAATTTTCCCAGCACAGCGCGCTGGAACACGGTTCGCGTGCAAGCAATGCGGAAAAGATTCCGACCGGTACCTTCGACTGGACGCCGATCAGCGTCAAAGCAAAGGTGCAGCCTGATGCGGGTCGTTGGGTGCGCATCGTGATTGATGCCGCCGGCAACACCGGAAAGCTCAGCTTCGACGATTTCTCCCTCACCATCAACGGCGAGGATGCCTTCGCGTTTCTAGCGAAATTGCGCGATTGGCGTGATGGCACCACGGCGAACGCGCGTCTCCAGGCGACCCTTCCCGAGTCGGTCATCTGGACGGAGGATCCCTCGCAGAAGGTGTTCGGCTGGAGTCGTCCTCCGGAGAGAGCGGCCAGTCCCGGCATCGAGCTCTCCGCTGCCAAGGGAGAATACGAATCGTTCCAGATCGCCTTCCACCCATTGAAGGATCTGGAAAACATCACGGTTGCCTTTTCGGATCTGCAGGGGGCCGCCGGTAAGGCAGTCATCCCCAAGGCCCAGCTCGAAGTCCGCGAAGTCGCCTTGGTCAAGCGTGCGCAGCAGTGGGATTTTATCGACCACAGCGGAATGATCCCCGATCCCTTGCGTCCGGACAAAAGCTTCACATTCAAGGCCGGTGCCAGCCGTTCGCTTTGGGTGACGGTTCATGTCCCGCAGAACACGCCGGCAGGGGAGTATTCGGGTTCGATCAAAATCGGTGGTCCACTCAATCTGGATATGCCCATCAAGCTGAAGGTTCGGAATTTTGCCCTGCCAGAGCTCACCAGCTTCAACCTGAATGCGGAGGTCAAACCGCGCACGATTGCGCTTTACGACAAGCGCCCCTGGTTGGAGGTGATGCGTGATTATTTTCCGGACATGGCGGCCCACCGCGCGCGGGTGACCAACTTCGAGATTTTCCCGATTCCGGTGGTCAAGGAGGGCAAGGTTTCACTCGACCCAGCCAGCTTGGCGGAAAGCGATGCGACGATCGACTACGCCAAGTCGCTTGGTTTTCACACGTTCACGACCGCGAAGTCCCCATTCTATCTGGGTGGAGCGGCCGAGAAAAACAAGATGGCTGTGAATTGGAAGGATACTCCCTGGGCTGCCCAGAAGTATGATACCGGGGTTAGCCGGACCGCCCCGGAGTTTCCCCGCATCTATGGCGATTATCTGAACCTCACCGCAAACCACTATCGGGAGAAAGGAGCCCTCGGCAATGTGCTGCAATACATCTTCGATGAACCCTTCCTCTGGGCGAAGACCCCTGAGCAGAAGCAAATGCTCAATGAGTTCTACGCCATGTCGAAGAAAGCCGGATACCGCAATTTTCTGACCACCAGTCCGAACGCCGAATACACCGACATCGATGTCTGGTGTCCGCTCTATCACCACGCCATCGGACACAAAGAGGAAGTTGAAAAAGCCAAAAAGGCCGGTCAATCGGTGATCTGGTATCACAACGAGTTCTACACGACCAATCGCACGGCGCTCAACGCGCGGCTCGTCGGTTGGTTCACCTGGCGCTACCAGTTCGAGGGTTACCTCATCTGGAGCATCAATTACTGGGCCGAGGGCAATCCTTGGGAAGAGTCCAAACTCGATGGCGACGGCTACCTGATCTATCCGAATCCCGCCGGCGAGGGCAAACCATGCTCCTCGATCCGCTGGGAACTGATGCGCGAAGGCATCGAGGACTACGACTACTTTGTCCTCCTGAAAAACCGCGCCGATGCGGTCATTGGCAATGCCTCCTCCTCGCCCGAACAGACCGCAAAGGCAAAGGAGGCGCTGAAACTCCTCAAGGAAATGGAGGACCTCATCCCGAATGACTCTACCGCGCTGAAATACAACCAAAACCCGGCTGACTACGCCAACCTGCGTGAACGGATGGCGGCCGCCATCGAGGAGCTGGAGGAGAAGAAGTAACCTGAAAAGCGCGGTTTTGACTGATCAGAAATCCCGTTAAGGCATCATCATGACCGAGTCTCTCCACACAGCAGGCACGCTCAGTTACACGAAGCGGGCTCTCTTTATCCTGTTTGGATGGCTGCTATGGGGTGACTTTTGTTTCGTCATGATGGAGACGGTGGTGCCTGCGGTGCTCCCACTCAAACTCAAGGCCCTGGAGGCGCCGAACTGGGTGATCGGATTCATTCTGAGCACGGTGCCGGGCGTTTTGAACATGACCCTCTGCCCGTGGGTGAGTTTCAAGAGCGATCGGTTACGCAGCCGTTGGGGGCGCCGGATTCCCTTCATCCTGATCAGCTTGCCGTTTCTCTGCATCAGCCTGCTGCTGCTGGGTTGGAACCAGGAAATCTCGGAGTGGCTGCATCGGTCCGTCGGGCCCCTGCAAGGGATTGCCCCTGCCACGCTGACCGTCGTTCTCATCGCGGTGTTCATGTTTGCCTTCAAATTCTTCGACATGTTTGTCGGCTCGGTTTTTCACTGTCTTTTCAACGATGTCGTGCCGCCCGATCTCATTGGTCGCTTCATGGGCTTCTTCCGCATTGCCAGTGTGGGGGCGGCAGCAATCTTCAATGTCTTCATTTTCAAATATGCAGACAACCACATGCGGGAAATCTTCACCGGCGCCGCCCTACTCTATCTGGTCGGAGTGGGGTGGATGTGCCTCCGCGTGAAGGAGGGGGAGTATCCTCCGGTTGAGGGAGAGGAGGGGCAGTGCGGCCTCTGGGCAAATATCAAGTCGTACGGAAAGGAGAGCTTTTCGCACAAGTTTTACTGGCAGAGCTACCTGACTCATGCCTGCGCCGTCATGGCCGCCGGCAGCGGAGTGTTCATGGTTTTCTTCTACAGGGAAATGGGGCTCAGTCTCGAACAAATCGGCTGGCTTGCCGGTCTGGGGGGCGTGGCAGGCATGGTGGCGACCCTCTTCGCCGCCGCTTTTGTGGATCGGTGGCATCCGTTGCGGATCGTGACCTACCTGGCTGTGTTCACCGCCGTAACCGGCTTCGTCAACTGGGTCTGGATTCCGGTGACGCTGCCCGGGAAACTCTATTTCTGGCTCGGGATCGGCACGACGCTCACCGCCGCATTCAGTTCTGCGCTCATGGGGATCAGCTCCTACACCATGCTGATGCGCATCTATCCGAAGTCCCGCTACGGACAGTTTTGCTCCGCACGAGCCATGATCGTTTCCATCGCCACGATCGCCGCCAGCTTCCTGGCCGGTATCTTTCTCGATTGGCTCCGGTCCGTGTGGTCCGGCGGGTATTGCTACCGCTGGATTTTCCTCTGGGCGTGGCCCTTCAGTATCGCCGCCGCGGTCATCAAGGTGATGCTCTACCGGCAGTGGCATCAACTCGGGGGAGACGAACATTATCTGCCCCCAGCCCCGTGGAATCCTAATGGAAAAGACGAGATGAGCGGCGAGGTCAGGATTCCGATTCTCCTCCGCCCCCGTCTGACGATGCTCTCGTTGCATCTCTTTACGGCAGGATTTGCCGTGACGCTCCTGCTGACTCCGGTCTTCCTGCACATCATGAACCGTCATGGTCTGGCCGAGGCTTCGCGCTGGTATCTGCTGGGATTCGTTCCGGCGATGGCGGTGCTGATCTGCCTATGGCTTATCATCACCCGTGCCGTTCGCCGCGATGTGGACAGGCGCATGGCCGGAGGCAACCCTGTCATGGGTATCCCGCACTACGGCATTCTCATGGTGCTTGGCATTCAGAGCTTGGTGGCGTTCCCGATTTATTGGATGCAGATCCTCTGGACCAGCCAGCTCGACATGCAGCGCGAACTCCTCTTCTTCGCAGGGGCCAAAATCCTCAGCTCTGCGGCGATCCTGGTTTTTGTCCAGGTGCTTCGCTGGGTGGAAAGACCGGACGCCGCCGTGACGGGTGCCTCCTCTGAATTCTCAACAGCCAATCCATAACCATCAACATTACCAACCAATGAACAAAGATACCTCGACCATGTCACAGGACTCTCATTTCCAATTGCAGCGTCATGCGGCCAACCCGCTGATCCAGCCCTCGGACTTCCCTGGTTCCGTGGCCATCTTCAATCCCGGCCAGACGATTCACAATGGCAAGGTGCTCCTTCTGCTTCCCGTTCAGCACAACAGCGGCAGCTACCGGGGGCGCCCCGCCGCCTTCACCGGCCATGTGGCCACCAGCGATGACGGCGTGCACTTCGACATCAATCCCGACCCCTTGTTCGAGCCCTCCACGGAATCTCCCTATTCCATCGTCACCGAGCAGTGCATCGACTACCGCATCACGCCGCTGGACGGTGCCTACTACATCATTCACCCGGGTTGCGGCCCGTGGGGAACGATGGGGATTCTCTCCCGCACCACGGATTTCAAAACCCGCGAAAACCTCGGCATCATTTCGCTGCCGGACAACCGCATGCCCTGCCTCTTCCCTGAGAAAATCAAGGGCCGCTACATGCGTCTCGACCGCCCCTACCGCGTCTGCCCGAATGATTTTCACGAGATGGGCAACCTCTGGGTTTCCACCTCGCCCGACCTGCTCCATTGGGGAGACCATCGGCCCCTGCTCAAGCCCGGCTTCGCCCATTGGGCGACGACCAAGATCGGCCCCACGCCGCCGATCAAGACCGCCGAGGGTTGGTTGGTGATCATTCATGGTGTCAGTCGCTCGTGCGCGGGGCATCGCTACAGCATCGGGGCCATGCTGCTGGATCTCGAGGACCCGACCCGCATCATCGGTCTCACCCGCAGCGCCATTCTCTCTCCCACCGAGCCGTATGAGTTCAACGGCATCGTCCCGAACGTCGTTTTCCCGGCGGGAGCGGTGGCCCTGCCGGAGAAGGATGAAATCCGCGTCTATTACGGCTGCGCCGACACCAGCATCGGCCTCGCCAGCGGAAGCCTCAGCGGGTTGGTCGCACTCTGCAAAGCCGAAATGAAATGATCACTCTCCGCAAAATTGCGGCTGAGCTGGGCCTCGATTGCGGGACTGTTTCCCACATCCTCAACCATGACGATCGGCGCTATAGCGCGGCCACCCGCAAGCGTGTCCGCGACTATGCAGAGAAGGTGGGTTACCGACCGAATGCGATTGCACGGGCCATGCGCACGCGGAAAACGGGGATTGTCGGGCTACTCTTCCGTCAGGAGCCGGGTCATCCGCTGGCTGGTGAGTTTTATTATTCCAAGGTCATCGAGGGGGTGGAATCCGATTTACTCGATGCCGGCTACAAGGTGCTGCTCGCATCGGTCAGCAATGCCGAGATCGCCTCATGCCGACTGCCTTCGATTTTTACCGATGGATTTGTCGAGGGTCTGATCGTTCTGGGAACCTCCGATGAGCGCTGGCTCAAGCATCTTTACAAGGCCTGCCGGAAACTGGTGGTCGTCGATGAGTCGCCCCTCGGGCTTCCCGCCGTGGTGAGCGCCAATTTCGAGGGGGGACGGCAGGCGGCTCAATACCTCTGGGAGCGTGGCCACCGCTCCTTTGCCTTGATCACCGGCGATAGGCCCAACCTGAACTTCCAACAACGCATTGATGGATTTCAGTCTTGGATCTCCGAGAGGTGCGGTGCCGGGATGGAGATCCCGGTGTTCCAAGGCGATGCCTGGAGTGATGGCGGGGCCCGCGCGGCATTGGAGATTCTTGGGGACGATCGGCGCCCGAGTGCCATCTTCTGCACCAACGACCACATGGCCATCGATGCGATGAAGGCGCTCCAAGAGGCCGGTTGCCGTGTGCCCGAGGAGATCTCGCTCATCGGCTTTGATAATATTCTCGTGTCAGCCTACGCGATGCCGCCGCTCACCACCGTGGCGGTCGAGCAGATGCAGATGGGCAGGGAGTCCGCCCGCATGCTCGTCGAAAGCCTCAAGCACACCGGTCGCCAGCGTGCCGTGCGCAAGGAGATGCCACTTGTAATCGTCGAGCGGGCCTCGGTCGCCGCCGCACGCTGATCGCTCCCGTCCCCCAACGGGCCGATCCTGTCGAGGGGGGAGGCTGAGCGCGTTGAGAGGAACAACTCATGCCATGGACACGATTGGTCTGCTTCCATCGGAATAAGAGTGGAGATGGTATCAATCTCCCATGGAGCCTTTATTTATGAGGCTGAAAGAGGGGAAAAGCCACTCTTTGTATCCCACCGGAGTTGACGGGGCTCGAACCCGCAACCCCCGCCGTGACAGGGCGGTGCTCTGACCAATTGAGCTACAACTCCAGGGATCTCTCGGAAATCTCCGAGGGCCGTCTATCTTCTACGCAATCGCGTCC
>JBAPTI010000005.1:0-23084 GCA_049282095.1 Chthoniobacterales bacterium | reverse complement strand
CCGCCCGCGCGATCCAGCGGTCCGTGTGAAGGCGGCGATCCTCCTTGCGGCTTCCGAGCCCGAAAGCGAGGCTCTGGCGGCCGAATTGGGGGCGGGGACGGCGCTTGGCGCCGCCCTCTCCCAGCGGGCGTTCCTCGACAGGGAACTTCCTGAATGGCGCGAGACGGTGGTTGCCCTCCGCTATGAACGGATCGGTCGGCTCTGTCATGCGGCGCAGGGGGGGCTGACCGCGATCGGGGACAAATTCACTCAGCATCTCGACGATCTCCTCACCCACAAGGCCTTCGGCTGGATTGTCTTCTTCGGAATGATGATCCTGATGTTCGTCTCCATCTTCACCATTGCCTCCTACCCGATGGACTGGATCGAGAAGGGCTTCTCGATGGTTTCGGAGGGCCTTCAGGAAGTCATGCCTCCCGGGGATCTGCGGGACCTGCTTACCGACGGCGTCGTCGCCGGCGTGGGCGGCGTGGTTGTTTTCCTCCCGCAGATCCTGATCCTCTTCTTCTTCATCGGCCTTCTCGAGGACACCGGCTACATGGCGCGAGCCGCCTTCCTGATGGACCGTGTCATGAACAAGGTCGGTCTCCACGGCAAGTCCTTCATCCCGCTGCTCAGTTCCTATGCGTGCGCGATCCCCGGCATCATGTCGACGCGAACGATCGAGAACCCCAAGGACCGACTCGTCACGATCCTGGTGGCCCCGCTGATGAGCTGCTCGGCGAGGCTGCCCGTCTACGCCCTGATGATCGCGGCCCTTCTGCCGTCCCAGTCGGTCTGGAGCAAGGGGGCGATCATGATGGGTCTCTACCTGCTCGGCACCATGGCGGCGCTCCTCTTCGCATGGCTTTTCAAGAAAACGATCCTCAAGGGCGAGACTCCGCTCTTCCTGATGGAACTGCCTCCCTACCGGATCCCCTCGCTGCGCCAGATCGCCGTGCAGATGTGGCAGCGCTCCGCGCTCTTCCTGAAACGCGCCGGGACGGTCATCCTCGGCATCTCGATCATCCTCTGGTTCCTCGCCACCTTCCCCAAGATGGAGACCAAGGAAGGGGCGCCGGAGCCGACCAAGACGGAGCAGCTCCAGCATAGCTTTGCGGGGCGGATCGGCCACCTCATGGAGCCGGTCATCGCACCGCTTGGCATGGACTGGAAGATCGGTATCGGTCTCGTCGCCGCGCAGGCGGCCCGCGAGGTCTTTGTCGGCACCATGTCGATCGTCTACAATGTCGAGGGAGGCGAGGATCAGGAAGAGGGCGCCCTCGCGCAGACGCTCCGCGACCAGAAGCGCCCGGACGGATCGCCGGTCTTCACCCCGCTCACCTGCCTTTCCATCCTCGTCTTTTTTGTCCTCTCGATGCAGTGCGTCAGCACCTTGGCGGTCGTCCGCCGCGAGACCAACAGCTTCCGCTGGCCCCTCTTCCAGTTCTGCTACATGACGGGCACCGCCTACCTGGCGGCGCTTTTTGTTTATCAGGGAGGAAGATTGCTCGGCTTTCAATAAGCTGAAAGCCAGGTATTTAGACTGAAGGCTGACGACTTTTAGGAGGAACTGCTGATCTGTCTGGAATGCAGGAGAACAGGAAAGGAAAAGTCAGCGCCAACATCGGAAATAGCTGGATCGGGTCTAACCCCATCACCTATGCCCTATCGCCCATGACCAAATCCCGTGCTAACCTGTAGCCATGACGCCGGAACTTCAGACAGGAATCGCTCTCGCGCTGGTGGCCGGTGCATGTGGATTCTTCGTGGCCCGGTGGATGAGAGCCCGTAAGAAACCGGGATGTGGAGGGGGTTGCGGCTGCTCCTCTTCCAAGAAGAAGTTTTGAGATTTCTGGTTTCTCGCCTGCGCGTGAGATTTACTCCCCGGTCGCTCCTGCGACTTTTTTCCTGACGGCGGATTTCTTTGCCGGTGCCTTTTTGGGCTTGGCGCTCTTTGATGCTTTGGCGGTTTTCTTCTCGACGATTTCCGCGACGGATTCGGTCGTGAGATTCGGCTTCAACGGTTTGCCGAAGCGTCCGCGCTTCACGGTCGAACCCTCGCTTTCGCCCTTCGGTGCCTTAGGTTCTCTGGGCTCGAACTCAAAGCCGACTTTCTTCCCGTCGAGCTTGAGGTAGGCGGCGAACTTCCGTCCCTTCTTGGAGACGAAGCCCGGCAGGAGATCAGTCTTGCCGGTCTCGGCGATCTTCACGACCTGATCGCGCGGGATGGAGCGCTGGAGGATCGTCTTCCCCATGCGGAACTCGCACTTTTTCTCAGCGCCGATCGACTGGTCGCAGACATAGCTGGTGGTCCCCTCGCGGATGGTTCCCTTTTTGCAGACAGGGCAGGGGGCGATGGCCTCGGCGTTGCGGAGCGCTTCCTCGGCGGCGGGATCGCCGTCGCGCTCGCCGAAGACGAACTTCAGCTTGAACTCGGCATCGAACTCCAGCTCTGCGGAGAAGGGCTTGCCGAAGCGGCTGCGGAATCCCTCCAGCGGGCCAACGATCTTTTTGGTGAGCAGTTCGGTGATCTCGGGCCTTTCAAGCGGGCGGCCCGCCAGTGATTTCCAAACGGAGAGTCCGCACCCGCGGCACTTGAACTGGCGAACATTCTCCTTGAAGGGACCCTTGCCGCACTGCGGGCAGGTCACCTCAAGATCGGGGAATGCTCCCTCGGCGTCATCGGTGAATCCCTGGGCCTTCGCGACGATGTCGCGCGTGAAGCCGCGGATCTCCTCCATGAACTTGGGCCGCTGGAATTCACCGGCCTCCATCTGCTTGAGCTTGTGCTCCCAGTCGCCGGTCAGTTCGGGTGAGGTCAGCACGGCCACACCCATGTGACGCAGCAGATGGATCAGGGCCATGCCCTTGCTGGTGGCGGTCAGGTCGCGTCCCTCGCGGAGGACATAGCCGTCGCCGAGGAGGCCCTCGATGATGGCGGCGCGGGTTGCCGGGGTGCCGAGGCCGCGCTGGCTCATCGCCTCGCGGAGTTCCTCATCCTCGACGAGCTTGCCGGCACCTTCCATCGCGCTGAGGAGTGTCGCTTCGTTGAAGCGGGCGGGGGGCCGTGTCTGGGCCTCGTGAACCTCCACGGAATCGGTGCGGGCCGGCTCGAGTTGCGGCACGGTGCCGGCCACGGGGACGAGCGTCTTGGCATCCTCCTCGTTTCCTTCCCTCTGGGCCTGCTTGCCATAGACGGCCTGCCAACCGGGATCGGTCAGCACCTTCCCTTCACTCTTGAAGGGTTCGCCCTCCACGCGGGTGATGCGGGTGGTGACATCAAATCGGGCCGGTGGATAAAAGACCGCGACGAAGCGCTGGGCGACCATCTGGAAAAGCTTGGCCTCGACCTCGTCGAGTCCGGCGGTGGAGGCGCCGGTCGGGATGATGGCGTGGTGGTCGGAGACCTTGGCATTGTTGAAGACCTTACCGGTCTTGATGACCATGTTTTGCTCTAGGGCGTGCTCGGCGTGCTTTCGCAGTTCCTTGTCCTCGAAGGACTTGAATGCTGCTTTTACAGCAGGGAGGTTGTCCTCGGGAAGGTAGCGGGAATCGGTACGGGGATAGGTGAGTACCTTGTGGTGCTCGTAGAGACGCTGGGCCAGTTGCAGGGTGCGCTTGGCGCTGAAGCCGAAGCGGCCGTTCGCCTCGCGCTGCAGAGTGGTCAGATCGTAGAGGAGCGGGGAGGCCTGGGTGGTCGACTTCTTGACCTCCTCGATGACGCCGGGCTTCCCGGTGCACTTGGCGCGGATCGCTTCGGCGCGGGCCTTGTCCCAAATGCGCTCCGCTTTCTTGTCGGCGCCATCCTCTTCCTCAGACTTCTTGAAGCCTTCGTCAAACCAGCGTCCGGGGTAGTTTCCCGCGGTGACGGTGAAATCGGCATGGACCTCGAAGTAGGTCTTCGGCTCGAAGGCACGGATCTTCTCCTCGCGCTCGACAAGGATCGCTAGGGTCGGTGTCTGGACACGCCCGACCGGAGTGAGCTGGAAGCCGCCCTGCCCGGAGTTCACGGCGGTGAGGGCGCGGGTGCTGTTGATGCCGACCAGCCAGTCGCTCTCGGAGCGGCAGACGGCGGCGGCGGCGAGCGGCTGCATCTCGGCGTCGTCGCGCAGATTGGCGAATCCTTCCTGGATCGCCTCCTTGGTCATCGATTGGAGCCAGAGGCGTTTCACGGGCTTCTTGCAGCCGGTGAGCTGGATGATGTTGTGGAAGATCAGTTCACCCTCGCGGCCGGCGTCGCAGGCATTGATGACCGTGGTGACCTCGGGTTTCTTGAGCAGTTTCTTCACCACGCCTAGGCGGTCTGCGGAGCGGGCGATCGGCTGGAGCTCGAACTCCTCCGGAATGATCGGCAGGGCATCCAGCTTCCAAGAGAGCCCCTTGCCCCCCGTCATCTTGTTGGGCAGGCAGAGCTCCACCAGATGACCCACTGCCGAGGTGATGATGTAGTCATCGACCTCGAAGAACTCGGCCCGCGCGGCCTTCCCTCCCAAGGCGCGGGCAAGATCGGCGGCGACGCTGGGCTTCTCGGCGATGACGAGGGTCTTGGACATGAAACGAGGGGGATTAGGCCAAAGGCTGAAGGCTGTTGAAAGACGCAGCGGAAATCAGGGATGTGGCGGTGAAATCGTGGTTGATGAAAAAGGGGGGCGGGGCGTGAACCGATAATTGCACGCGGCGGGAAATGCAACGGGAGAATTTCGGCACCCCTCAGTCACCCCTGTAATTTTTTAACGCCCCGACTCCTTGAACCGCTGGTCGAGCCGCTCACATCAGCTTGATGAAGCGGTTGCCGGGGGCGGAGCGGACATGGCGGGCCAGCTCGAGCGAGAGCAACCGCGAGGAGACCGTTGCGGGCGGCAATCCCGATGTGGCGATGATGGCATCGACGGGGGTCGGATCATCACCGATCGCCTGGTAGACGAGAAGGTCGTCGCCTGAGAGATCGGCCCGTGGTTGGCTCCTGGCCAGTTCGGGCGGTGAGGCAAAAAGCATCGGGAGGTCGGAGAGGATGTCTCCGGCATCGATGACCAGCTTGGCTCCCTGCTGGATGAGGCGGTTGGAGCCAAGCGTCCCGGGATGATCGATCCGGCCAGGGACTGCGTAGAGGGAGCGTCCCTGATCCCCTGCTTCACGCGCACTGATGAGAGCGCCACTGTTGAGGCCGGCCTCCACCACGAGGAGACCGAAGGAGCAGCCGCTGATGATCCGGTTGCGCTTGGGAAAGGTCTGCTTGCCGGGAGTCGTCCCCATCGGGAACTCGCTGACCACGGCCCCGTTCCCCGCGGCGATCCGTTCGGCGAGGGGGATGTTTTCCTCGGGATAGATATGGGCAAGGCCGCTTCCCAGCACGGCCACGGTACGGCCATTCGCCGCAAGCGCCGCTTGGTGCGCGGCCGTGTCGATCCCGCGTGCCAGTCCGCTGTAGACCGTGAGTCCCGCGTAGGCGAGCTGGTAGCCGAGCTTCTTCGCCGACTCGGCGGCGTAGTGGCTCGCCTTGCGCGTCCCGACGATGCCGATCCCGTTCCGCTGGTCCCTCTCCTCCAGCTTCCCGAGTACGTAGAGAACGATCGGGGGATCGTGGATTTCCTTCAGCAGCTCCGGATACTCGGGATCGGTCTGGGTGAGGACGCGGGCGCCGGCCTTTCCGACCAGGGCAAGCTCCGCATCGAGATCGGCGTGATCACTCCACGAAGTGATGACGGAGGAGACCTCGGGGCCGATACCCTCCACGCCACGAAGCGCTGAACCGCCGGCCGCAAGGATGGCGGAAAGCGACCCAAAGCGCTCGGTCAGCCGCCGTACCCGGACGGGGCCGACCTGGGGAAGCATGTTCAGGATGATGGCGGCTTCGGTGTCGGTCATGGGGAGGAAGTGAAAAGTGGAAAGTGGAAAGTGAAAGGTGAAAAGGTCAGGGAGAGACTGAAGGCTGTTATACCATTTCCATGATTAGTCTGGTGGAATTAGCGAAGGGATTTTGGTGATGGGCTAGGCGGAAGACCGAGGGCTATCTGAAGATAACCCGAGGGATGACAACAAAGCCCATCGCCGAAAGAACCAGCTGATTTCGCCGGAATATGAGTGGAGATGGTATTAGGTCAGAGCCGTGTGAGACATTCGAGCCAATCAAAGAAAACTCAAGGGGCTTTCCTAGGGGGCGACATCGCCGAGCCCCTAATAGTCTTCAGCCTTCAGCCTAAATGCCTCTCTCGTAGCCTTGCTACGAGAGTTCCTTCAGCACCGTCGTGAGATAGACCGGCTCGGGGTGGGAGTTGCGGTATTTCGTGATCTCGCTCCGGTTGAGCACCTGGAAGCCGTACCGCTCGAAGACCTTGGCGCCGCGCCGAGCTTCGAAGGTCACCACCTGTCCGTAGACCTGACGGACCCCCTTGCCGCGCAGATGGTCGAGGTAGAGGTCCATCAATCCCTTGCTGTTGGCCAGCCCCTGCGCCTCGGGAAGGATATTGAAGTGGAAGTGGGCGCAGCGGCGGGGCGATTTCGGGACTTCGCGCCAGGAGTTGCGGAGGATCCAGCCGATGAAGTCGCGCGTGGCGCGGTTGTAGAAGGGGTACTTCGCCATGCCCCGGGCGAAGAGGGCGAGGTTGTTGAAGAAGTTGAAGAGCTGCTGGCGGTAGGGGCGGTAGGAACCGAGAAGGTAGCCCTTCAGGGCCCCGTCCTGCTCGAGAACGAAGGAGGACTCCGGCTCGATGTCGGTGTAGTAGCGGGTGAGGTAATCGGCGAAGATCTCGCGGTCCTCGAAGACCGGGTCGATCGCCTTGCCCAGGAATCCCGTTTCGCAGCAGAGCCAGCGTACGGCCGCGCGGTCGCGGGGTTCATAGCGGCGGATGATCACCTCGGTCGCGGGTAACGGGACCGGAGTGTTCCCGGCGGGCAATGCTGCGGATTCGGAAGGCACAGTTGGGATTTCCTTATGGTTTGTACGAGGCGATGACCTCCCGGTAAACCGCAAAGAGACGTGCAAAGACCGACTTCCAGTCGTAACGAGCGGAGACAGCTGCGGCTGCCCTCAGTCCCGCAGCCGCGGTGTCCCCGGAGGCGGCGTGACGGATCGCTCCGGCAAGCGCCACGGCATTATCAGCCGAGGACCAGTTGTGGAGGCCGCTGAAATTGATCGCATCCATGTAACTGCCTCGGATTCCGACCACGGGGGTTCCGCTGGCCTGGCTTTCCAGCGTCACCAGTCCAAAGGTCTCCTTGACCCCGGGGTGGACGAAGAGATCGGCGGCCCGGTAGATGTCGGCCAGTTCCGCCGCGCCGTCGCAGTAGGGGGTCCAACTCATGTCGCCTGTTTCCTCACGGAGGCGCTGAAGCGACCCGCGCAGCATCCCGTCGCCGATCACCGCGAGGTGGAAGCGTTCCGGATGGCTCTCCTGCAGGAGGGAAAAAGCCTCGAGCAGACGGCGGACATTCTTGTCCGGGTTGAGACGACCGACATAGAGGAGCACGGTTTTATCTTCCGGCCACCCGAGCCTGCGCCGTGCCGCTCGGCCCCGTTCGGCATCGGGATGGAAGACGCCGGTATCGACGCCCAGCTCCAGCGTCTCGACATTCTCCAGGCCCCATTCGCGGAGCAGATCCGAGAGTCCCTGGCTGGGAACAAGCGTGCGTTCGAAGCGGTTGTAGAGGGAGGTGACGTAGCGCCGCCCGATCTCCTCGGCCATCATCACGGAGATGGAGCCGAAATATTTCGCCACCGACCGGAGCACCGCGTCGGGGAAGTGCGAGTGGTAAAAGCCGACGGTCGGGATGCCGAGAGCGCGGCCTGATGCGAGTGCCTTCCAGGCGACCTGATAGGGATCCCCTGATTCGATCAGGTCGGGCTTCTCCCGTTCCAGCGCCTCCTCAACCAGAGCGAGATTGATCAGGGCCCGGTAGCGCGCGGTGCGCGAGACCAGCGGCGACTCGATCGTGTAGGTGATGCGGGCACCCTCTTCGCGACGTTCGGTCTTCTCGCCGGGAATGATCAGCACATGCCTGTGTCCTCCGGACTCAAGATGAGTCGCCTTCTCCGCGACATACCGCCGAACCCCCCCGGAGAAGGGGCTGTAAAACTGAGTTAAATCACAAATGACCACGGATCAAAATTTAGAGAAGGGAGAACACCGAGCAGCGGGAGCTGCGGTGTAGCCTACGCGAAGCGTAGCCCGAAGGGCGAGGGCATCGGGAGATGGCGAGGCAATAGAATTGGGTTAAATCACAAATGACCACGTGAGCTTATTCAGCGGTTCCCTAGGGAATTCCCTAGCAGGCCGATGGGATCTCGGGAGCGAATGGCTCGGGCCAGCCTTTCGGAAGACGAAGCGGCCGCCCCTCCGGCATTTTTACGAAGGCCAGCGCCTGCTGGCAGGTGATCAGAAGCGCTCCATCACGCGGACGCTTGATCTCGAAGTGACACCAGAACCTTGCCGGGGTCGCCTCGCCGAGCCGGCCATGGACCTCGAGCTCGTCACCAAGGATCGCCGGACGCTTGTAGTCGATCTCGGTGCGGACCACGACGGGGAAGACGGAGGTGTGGGCCATCCTCTGCCAGTCCATCCCGAGTTGCACGGCGAGCAGGGTTCGGGCCGTCTCAATGAAGCGGAGGTAGGCGATGTTGTGGACGACGCCACCGGCATCGGTGTCGAAGAACATCACCTGAACGGGAGTGATGATGGTGGAGGGGGAGGTCATAGGCTGAAGCGGTTTAGGCTGAAGGCTATTAGATGGAGGCACTTGTTGGCGACGAACTCAGAAAATCAGGAGTGCGGTTAGCTTGCTTCGGAGTTTGGCTAACAGACTAAAAGTCTTCAGTCTAAGCCCCTTTCTCCAAATGGCCTTCCTTGAGGTAGAGCTCTCGGTCGCCGAGTGCGGCCAGCGCGGGATCGTGGGTGACGGCGACGAAGGTGCGGCCATCCTGGCGCGCCAATCCCAGAAGCAGATCGATGATCCCGGCCCCGGTGGCGGCGTCGAGGTTTCCAGTCGGCTCGTCGGCGAACAGGATGCCCGGATCATTGATGAGGGAGCGGGCGATCGCCACGCGCTGCTGTTCCCCGCCGCTGAGCTGGGAGGGAAGGTGATCCAGGCGTCCGGAGAGTCCCACGCGGCCGAGCAGGCGCCGTGCTTCCTCTGCGCGCCTCGCGCCGCCGAGCATGGCAGGGAGCATCACGTTCTCCAGCGCAGTCAGTTCGGGAAGCAGGAAGTAGGATTGGAAGACGAAGCCCATGCGGCGGTTGCGGAGGGTTGCAAGCCGGTCGCGACCCAGGTCGAAGAGTTGCTCCCCCTCGAAGGAGACGGACCCTGCGCGCGGATGTTCCAATCCGGCCAAGATGTAGAGCAGGGTCGATTTGCCTGCTCCCGAAGCGCCGCGGAGAAAAACGACTTCACCCTTGGCCACATCGAGATCGACTCCGCGAAGCACCTCGAGACGCTCCGCGCCTAGTTCATACGTCTGCCGGAGACCGCGCGCTGAAAGATGGGTGGAAGACATGGGAAAAGGATGAAGGATGAAGGATGAAGGATGAAGGCAAATTCTGCAACGGAACCAGGAATTCAATCCCTTCAGCCTTCAGCCTAAACCGCTTCAGCCTTTTTCAATCCCCGAAGACAATCGCGCGGGATCCGTGGACGACGATGCGATCCTCGACATGCAGCCTGACGCCGCGGGCCAGGGCCAGTCGCTCGCAGTCCCTTCCCAAGCGGCGCATGTCCGAGGGGGCATGGTAGTGCTCCACCGGGATCATCTCCTGATGGATGATCGGTCCCGCATCAAGTTCTTCGGTGGCGTAGTGGCATGTGGCACCGATGAGCTTCACTCCGCGGTCGTAGGCCTTGCGGTACGGATCCGCCCCGGCAAAGGCGGGCAGTAGCGAATGGTGGATGTTGATGACCCGGTTGCGGTGCGCCTGGCAGAACCACTCGGGGAGGATCTGCATGTAGCGGCAGAGCACTGAAAGCTCGCCCGAGACATCGCGGATCGCGGCACTCACCTTGCGGAACGCGGCGTCCTTGCCCGCCTCGTCGGCTGGAATCGGAATGTGGAGGAAAGGAAGCCCCTCCTTCTCGACCGAAGAGCGCAGGGTGTCGTGGTTGGAGATGACCATAGGCACCTCGATGTTCATCTCGCGGGAGCGCCAGCGCCAGAGCATGTCGGCGAGGCAGTGATCCTCCCTGCTGACAAAAAGTACGGTTTTCAGCGGACGGGCTTTGTCGCGGATCGCCCAATTCGCATTCATGGCCTTCGCGATGGGTGCGAAGGCGTTGCGAACGGACTCCGGAAGGACTCCTTCGGGGACGTCAAAGGCGAACCTGGCCAGAAACCAGCCGTTGATCGCATCGGTGTACTGGTTGACCTCCACGAAGTTCCCCTGCTGTCCGGCGACAAATCCCGTGATGGAAGCGAGCAGTCCGACCCGGTCGGGGCAGTCGATCGTCATGAGCAGGGTGGTGCGCATCGAGGCAAAGGATGAAGGATGAGTGATGAAATAAGCCAGTGGAAACTGGCGCATACGACTGCGACGAAGTCGCAGACCGAAGGGCGGCACGGCTTTTCGGAAGAAAAGTGCCGTCAATTATGAAGGATGAAAAAAGGGCGAAAGCGCAGGTCAAAACACGGAATCAACGATGCCGGACTCTCTCCGGTGAGCTTGTCAAAACACAGCCGTGCCGCTCATGGCACCCGGTCCACGAGGGAGCCTTCCGCCAATACAATCACGGCTTGGTCTCCACATGGCCGTCCGCACGCAGGACGTTCAGCTTGCCCAGATGGGGGCGTCCCTTGTCGGTGCAGAGGGTCAGGCCGGAGAGCTTGCTGACGGTGAAGACGCCGCCACGGGTGTAGACATGGACATCCTGGGGCTGCTCCCCCTGCAGGACCGGTGACCAGAGATAGCTGCCGTAGTCGGGATCCGGGGCCGTGTCGGCGGGGCAGGTGAGCAGGGGAAGTGTCACCCCGTAGGAGCCGAGCGCGGCCAGCGGCAGCAGCGGGGTGGCGCCCGACAAGGCGGAGTTGACCGTTGTGTCGATGGAGCCGTTCGCCGCCGTGACATTATAGATCGGGGGAAACTGATGGCCGTTGTCAGGATCGGCCACATACTGCTGCACGGCCACGCCGATCTGGTTGAGGTTCGCAATGCAACGGATCCCTTTTCCGCGTTGCATGGCGCCTTGGATCGAGGGAATGAGAAGGGAGGCCAGCATCCCGATGATGGCGACCACCACCAGAAGCTCCAGGAGCGTGAAAGCCTTAAGGAATCGCTGATTAAATCGCATAGAGGCCGTTGCGGAAAGAATGGGCCGCGGGCAAGGCGGCTTGGCGCGAGCATCCCCGCAGTGGGCTGCCGTAACGGATGCGAAGCAACGGCCGGGCAAGCAAAGCGCCAAGCCAACACAGTTGGCCCCCGTGCCACGTCACGAAGCCAAAGGCTTTGTGGCCTTTGGCTTGGATCTCCGCAACCCACAGGGCTGAAGCCATTTGTCGATTTTTATAGCGTTGCTCGCTCGGGCGAGACCGCTGCGGGTATCGCCCAGCACTCGCGCCTTCAAAAATCAGCAAATGTTCTTCAGCGGCCTTCATGGGATTTCATCAGCGCTTCCTTCGTTCGAAGCGGGCTCATCATCCTCATCGTGGAGTTCCCTGTTTGGCGGCGGCTTTCCTGTCGAGGTAGTTCACCGCCCGGGTGATGCGTTGCTGCACTGTCATCTTGGACTCCCGCAGGAGCCGTCGATCCTCCATTTTTTCGGCAATCTCGGGATTGGCCATCAGTTCCCTCATCTTCTCCCGTCGCTCTTCCGGCGGGAGACCCTTGAGTTGGTCAAACATGGCTTTCATCCCGTCGAATTCCTTTTTCGCCGCGGCGCGCTCCGCCACGGGTAGCCGTTTGATCTGCGCAAGGGCCCGCTGCTCCATCCATTCCGGTTTGATCTGCGGCCTCCGGCCTTCCGCTCCCTCCTGCGCGGCATCATTTCCCGGGGCTCCTCCGCGGGATGGCCGACGGCTTTCCGTCAGCAGAAAGAGAGGGAGGGTTTTTCCACCGGCACCCGCCGCCATCGCCCGGAGTGCTTGGGCGACCGGGGCGCTCTTGGGAGGTTTGGCGAGCGGGGGAGCCCATTCCGCCGGGTATGCAATCATGACGCCGGTTTTCTGGGCGGCCTCATCGAGTAGCTTGGGCAACTCCAAGGAACCGCCCTCAGCCGTCCACTCCAGCAGGGCGGGGTCGGTAGCCGCATCACCGGAAGCGATCCAGGGTGGCGCGGGGTAGAACAGGGTGACCCAGTCGCCTGCTTTGCCGTTTGCCTTCATGGAGGCAAGCGCGGGGTCGAAGGTCACGGCTTTGGGTGCCATCAGGACAACGGATCTCCAGGAGGCGTCGGCACGGAGGGCCAGCGTGTCGATGGCCTCGGCCGGGGTCACCCGCTCGACATCAAGGGTGATCCTCCTATCGGGATCGAGCGAACTCTCCACCCGCACATGACCCTGCCTGGCGATCGAGGAGATCACCTTGCACAGGGGTTGATCCTTCACATGGATCGTGACCAACCCCCAACCGGCGACCCATTTGGTGATCACGACGGCAGCCAGCAGCACGGCGATGCCCGAGAGCAGCAGGAGGCGTTTCGGAACGGCGGGCATCATGACAATGATTACAACCCCGACCGACCCTAAAAGTCGCAGGAAAAGTGCCTGCCCCGGGACCCTTTTCCTCTTTCAACGACCGCCCGGCACATTTCCTTCAACCCGGATTGCGCAATAAAGCGGTGTTGACAGGTTTGAGCGGTTCACCCGGATGGTGAGTCCCGAAAGGGTTAAAAGGGTTACACCGTTAAAAGGTTACAAGGGGCAGAAGTCAGAGGCCGACCTGAACTCTCACAGGCATCATTTGAAGGCACTTTCTCTGACATCCCCCTCCCGAATCTCGGGTCAGGGCTCTCCCGTATCAACGTTGTAACATTTTCACTTTTTAACTCTTTTAACGCGGCCTCCTATGATCTCGGGAATTCGCAATGTAAAATCTGGGTTCAACCCGATTTCCCTTGTCTCACCCGCTATTCGGTGCGAGAGAGGGTACTGCCCGTTCTTGGCGCCCGTCTCAAGGAGCAGCGGTTTTCCCGCAACCTCCCCACGGCATTGAAAGCCGAAACAGCCTCCGCAACGCCCCCTTCCCAAGTGTCGGGGGCCGGGACACACGGGAGGCGGCGCCGCCCGGGCAATCAACACACAACGCAACGAACACACAGTCCTGATCCCCCGCCAGCCCCGGCCAGTGTCCCGGGCCGCGAATCGCCGGGGATCCCCTACAAACACACATCATGTCCTCGAACTATTCCTCCAACAACCGTGGCCGCTCCCGCAGCGGCGGTGGCGGACGCCGCCGTTCCTCTGGTTCCCGTGGCCCCGGCGGCCGCTCCGGCGGCCCCCGCAATGACGATCATCGTCCCCAGCAGCCCGCCAAGAAGAAGGGCTTCCTCGCGAAGCTCCTCTCCCTGATCGGCCTCGGCGGCAAGAAGTCCTCCTCCGGCAAACCCCAGCGCACCCCCCGTGCCGACCGTCCCGAGGGTTCCGCCCCGCGCCAGTCGCGCAAGCCCGAGCGCATCGAGGTGACCACCCCCCGCGTCTACGTCGGCAACCTCTCCTTCGACGCCACCGAGAGCGACCTGCTCGAACTCTTCAGCGGAGTCGGCTCGGTCCAGAACGTCGAGATCGTCAGCAACCGCGAGACCCATCGCTCCAAGGGCTTCGGCTTCGTCCAGCTCACCTCCGTCGATGAGGCCAAGCGCGCCGTCGCCGAACTTCACGACAAGGAGTACATGGGCCGCAAGCTCGTGGTGAGCGGAGCCAAGGCAGCTCCCGAATCCCGCGGCGACCGCCCCGACCGCCGCGAGTCCGCTTCCGAATCCTCCGAGTCGGAGGCCGCGGCAGCCTAAGCAGACACCCTTCCGTTTCCGTGATACCCGCGGAAACCATCGTCATTGCCGGCCCCACGGGGGCCGGCAAAACCGACCTCTCTCTCCGGTTGGCCGAGCGCCTCGGAGGCGAGATTGTCGGAGCGGATGCCTTCCAGATCTACGCGGGGCTTCCGATTCTCACCGCCCAGCCGACACCCGGGCAACTGGCCCGTGTTCCGCATCATCTGGTCGGATCCGTCGATCCGTCCGAGGCATACGATGCCGCCCGCTACCGGCGGGAGGCGATGGCCGTGCTGCGGGATCTTTCCGCGCGGGGCAAGCGGCCGATTGTCGTTGGCGGCACGGGTCTCTACGTGAAGGCACTGCTCGGGGGCCTCGACGAACTCCCCGATCAGGATCCGGTTCTCCGGGAGGAGTTTTCACAAAGCGATCTTTCCACCCTCGTGGAGCGGCTCAGGGAACGCGACCCGGAGGGGGCCGCCTCCATCGACTGCGCCAACCGGCGCCGCGTCGAGCGGGCGCTCGAGATCGTGACGCTCACCGGGAAGCCCTTGTCCGAGGTGAGAAAAGGTCCGCGTCCCATGCCTCCCGGAGTGCGCGGCATCCTCATCATGCGGGAGCGCGGGGAACTGAACCATCGCATCGCCGCAAACGTGGAGGCGATGTTCGCACGAGGCGTCGAGGCCGAGGTGGCAGCCTTGCCTGAGGAGAAAACAGGGCCGACCGCCTCCATGACGCTCGGGCTGCGTGAGATCCGTGATCTTCTGCACGGAGGAACGAGCCGGGCCGAAGCGCAGGAGGCGATCATCGGCGCGACCCGCCGCTACGCGAAGCGACAGATGACCTGGTTTCGGAACCAGCACGATTTTGCGGAACTCGACGCCGGCCGTTTTTCCTACAACGAGTCCGCCGTGGAGAAAATCCTGCGGCTGCTTGAAGTCTGAGGGCTAGAGCATCATCCAGGAAAGCGCTGCCATTAGGGCTCTTGGCTATTGGGAGTGGGGAAATATTCCGGAAAAGACACGGAATGAGTTTCACGCAAAGGACGCAACGATCGCAAAGAGGGGTTCCGCATTGCTGAGTTTTTACTGGCAGGGTAGTTGCAAGAATTTCAAAAAACCCACCGTTCTTACCCCCTGTTTCGCCGGGCTCTACTCTTTGATCCTACCATGGCGACCTTTGCGTCCGTTGCGTGAAAACAGCATCTTTCAATCAACCCACTGCAAACAGCGAGGCGCCGCAATTAGTCATAAAAACTCTGCATCTCTGCGCCTTTGCGTCTCTGCGCGAGATTTCGTCCCTTGTCCATGCGTCAAATAGAACAGAAGCCACTCTATTTCAAAAACCCGCCGAGGGTATCGAGCACGGCACCGGCACCCTGTTCAAGCGTCTTCACGGCGTTGGTGGCGGCGGAGGGAATGGGGGCTGGGATTGGGGAGCCGGAGGAAGCCGGTGCGTTCGTCCCCTCGCCGACCTTGATGCCGAGGATTCCGAGTCCCGTGCGCACCCCTTCCCGCACCGCTCCTTCGGCAGCGGCGACTGCCAGCACCGTCAGGCGCGGCGTGAAATTGTCGGTGGGATGCGTGAGCGTTCCGCCGAGGGCAATCGGCTCCTTGACCCAGATGTAGCCATCCCGTTCCTCAAGGCCCAGGAGCTCACGGGCAAAGGGTATCATGTTCACAATGCGGGTGGTAATGCCCAACCGGATAAGACCGGTGAGTGAGCCGTCGGTCGCCGTGGAGGCCTCGCCCGTGATCTTAAGGAACCCTTGTGACTCAAACACGATGTCGCGCCACTCGGTGACTTGATCGCGGACAGTGAATCGGGTGCTGAATGTCTGGACGGGAAGGCGGCGGAATTGTTCCAGACCCGTCAGTTCGGCCAGCTTGATGAAGGCCGGCATGCCGGTGAGGGTGATCCCTTCTCCCCGGATCGTGCCCTCACCCTCACGACGGTGGCCCAGACCCCATTTCATGGTGCAGTCGCCGGAGAGTCCGCCCGTCACCTTGTCGCCGAGGCGCGGCAGGAGAACCGCGACGGGAAGCTTCTCCCAAGTTCCCGAGAGAGAGCTCGGGGTTCCGTCCGAGGGGAATATCCCCCGGATCCTGATCGCGCCGCCCCCGGGGGACGTCATGTCCGCACCTGTGAGGTCGAGTCCCTTGTCGGTGAGGATGCAGCTTGCGGTGCCGAGGTTGAGTTTGAGATCGGGATAATGCGAGGTTCCCAGTCTGCCACCCGAGAGTTTGAAGAGAGTCTGCTGGCCCTGGGAATCGGGGCGTGCCTCCAGGGTCGTGCCGTCCAGAGTGATGCTTGCCTGTCCGATCTCGATGAGGAGATCGGTCTTCCTGCCGTGGATCACCTCCACCACGACGAGGGAGGGCATCCATTTCTGCAATCCTGTCGCTTGAGGGGAAGGTTTCGCGTCCGGTGGGGTGGCGGCCTTGGCGGGAGTGTTTTCGGGAGATCCTATCCGAAGCTTCAGTTTGTCGAGGGAGAGTTCCTTCACTCCCCAGACGCCGCGAAGGATCGAGGAGGGGCTCAGGGTTGCCTGCAAATCCGTGGCATCCACCTGCTTGAGCGCCGAATCGGAGCTGCCGGTAGCATTGAAATTCCGGGAGGAGACGCCGAACCAGCGCCAGCTGAGCGGGGCAAGCTTCGCCTCGGCATGGAGCACGGCCTGGGTCTTCTGCTCGAGAAGCGTGCGGCAGTCGTCGCTCTCGATCCAACGAAGCGCGAGCACCAACGCGGCGGCCACGATGGCAATCGGAACCAGTGGTGGAATCGTCCAGAGGAGGGTCTTTTTCACGACCTCATGAGACTATACCCGGAGGAATGGCAAGGGAAGCCAAGGAACGCATGACGAAGACGATGACTTCGGGCTTGGCTGGCGATCCGGGCTGGGAAACGATGGGCTCAATCATTCTCCTTTATGGCCAAGTCCCCACGCACTCCGAAAAAAGTCTCCAAAACAGCCGCCTCCGAAAGGCTCACCCTGCTTGGAGGCGGTCCGCTTCAGCAACTCTCCTCTCCCGACGAGGCGGTGCTCGAGACCTTCCCCAGCCCCTCCTCCCGTGAGTACGAGGTGGTCTTTTCGACCAAGGAGTTCACCTCGCACTGCCCGGTGACGGGACAGCCCGATTTTGCCGAGATCACAATCCGCTACACGCCCTCGCGCCGTTGCCTTGAGAGCAAGGCCCTGAAGCAGTACCTGGGCTCCTACCGCAACCAGGCGGTCTTCGCCGAGGCGATCACCAACCGGATTCTCGACGACATCGTCGCCGCCATCTCGCCGCGACATGCGGTGGTGATCGGCGACTTCGCGCCCCGCGGCGGCATTGCCATCCGTGTCGAGGCGGTCCACGGGGGGAAGAAGCTCCGGTGAAGGTCGTCGTCCTGCTCAGCGGCGGGATGGACTCCGTCACGGCTTTTCATGCCGCGCTGCGCGAGCATGACGTGGTGGCCGGCCTGAGCTTCGATTACGGGGCGAAGCACCATGCGCGGGAACTGCCCATGGCCGCCTGGCATTGCGCACAGGCGGGTGTCGCCCACCGGATCGCGCCGCTCAGGTTTGTGGCGGAGGAGTTCGCTTCGGATCTTTTGGAAACCGGCGGGGAGATCCCGGAGGGTCACTACGAGGAGTCGTCGATGAAGAGCACCGTCGTCCCGTTCCGAAACGGCATCATGCTCTCGATTGCGGCGGGGTTCGCCGAGAGTCACGGCGCGGAGGCGGTCGTGATCGCGGCTCATTCGGGGGATCACGCGATCTATCCCGACTGCCGCGAGTCATTCCTGGAACCCATGGCGAGAGCGATCCGCGAGGGGACCTACGCGCGGATCGAACTGCTCCGCCCCTTCGTGGCGATGGACAAGGCCGCCATTGCCCGGCGAGGGGCGGAACTGGGGGTCGACTTCTCCCGCACCTGGTCCTGCTACAAGGGCGGGGAGATCCATTGCGGCACCTGCGGCACCTGCGTCGAGCGCCGTGAGGCATTCCAGTTGGCAGGCCTTCCCGATCCGACCGCCTACGCCGTGACGGCTCCCCTGCCACCCAAGCCTGTCACCAGATGAGGATTTCCGAGATCTTTCATTCGATCCAGGGGGAGGGGTTGCTGCTCGGCGTCCCTTCCGTCTTCATCCGCACATCGGGCTGCAATCTCCGCTGCCGCTGGTGCGACACACCCTACGCCTCCTGGAACCCCGAGGGGGAGGAGATGGGAATCGATGCCATCATGGAGCGCGTCCGTGGTTACGACTGCCGTCATGTCGTGCTGACCGGCGGCGAACCGATGGTGGCCTCCGGCATCCGCGAACTCGCCGCGGCGCTGCGCGCCTCCGGGATGCACATCACCATCGAGACCGCGGCGACGATCTCTCCCCATGTCGACGGAATGGGGATCGCCTGCGATCTTGCCTCGCTGAGTCCCAAGCTGGCCGACTCCACCCCCGATGCCGAGACCGCCGGCGCGTGGCGTGAACGCCATGAATCCACCCGCCTTAAGCCTCGAATCATCAGGCAATGGCTTGAGGCGGGACCCTGCCAGCTCAAGTTCGTGGTCTCGCGTGTCGAGGATCTTCCCGAGATCGAGGAACTCCTCAACGAGATCGGTACGGTTCCCGGATTCACCCGTGACAAGGTTCTGCTGATGCCCGAAGGAACCGATGTGAAGACCCTCCGCGAACGCGGTCCGCTCATCGCGGAGATGTGCCTTGAGCATGGGTTCCGCTATGCGCCGAGGGTACATATAGATCTCTTCGGCAACACTAGAGGTACCTGATAAGGCTTGGGATTGAACTCGGGCGTGCCCACGCCGCTCGCCCTTCGGGTTGCCTTCGGCACTTCAACCTACTCCCGCCAGTCGTAGGTTTTTGGCGCTGCGCGTTGTTCGCCTGCGCTCGCAGTAGTTCACTACAGCTTCGCTTGTCGGCCTAGCGCGGCATCCAAACTTCCAAGCCTTGGACACGGGATTGGAGCGCTTGCGCAACTGTCCCTGCATCTCATATCACGCCTCCCTCACTGATTGATTCGTCGCTTCCCTAAAGTTCTGATGAGCGGTCAGAAGATTGTGTCAAATCGCTCCGCTCAACTTCGGAGTTCGTATCAAAAATCACGCCGTCAGGCTGACTTGTCCGACTGCCGGTTGGTGATTTCACAACTGGGTTTCAAATTTCTTCCGACCTGCTATCGTTCGATCCCATGCGTCCCTTTTACCTGCTCCTTGTGAGCGTGCTGATGGCCGGGGCACTTCATGCCACGAGTTCGATCATCGTCGACAATCAGACAGGCCGGATCCTCGAGGGGGCCGGTGCGAACCAGAAGCTTCCGATCGCGAGTCTCACCAAGCTGGCGCTCGCCATGGTCGCCCTCGACTGGTCGCAGCTCAAGGGGGGCAATCTGGAGCAGACGGCCATGGTTCCCGAGGTGGCGATCACGACGACGGGTGGCATCAATCCGCTCGGCCTCCAGGCGGGTGATGAACTCACGCTACGCGACCTGATCTTCGCCTGCCTGCTTGCCTCGGACAATGTCGCCGCGGTCACGCTGGCGGATCATCTGGGGAGGGTCCTGCCCAACGCCACCGGACTCGACCCCGTGGGCAACACCGTCGCCCACATGAATGCGCTGTCACGCCAACTCGGGATGCGCGGCACGCTCTTTCTCAATCCCCACGGTCTCGACACTCCGGACGGGCAGGCGCGCCCCCGCTCCACGGCGGCCGACCTAGCGCGCCTCACCCGGTATGCCTACTCCAAGTCGGGTCTCTCGTTCTACGTTGCCCAGTCAACGCGCGAGATCCATGTGCGTCGCGGTGGCGCCAGCCTCGGACTTCAGCTCAACAACACGAACAAGCTGCTCGGCACCGACGGCATCGACGGGGTGAAGACCGGCCGCACCTCGCGGGCGGGCGACTGCATCATCCTCACCTCGGAACGCACTCCCGAGGTGAAGCGTGAGGGTGACACCGTCTCCACGACGCCGCGCCGCATCATTGTCGTCCTACTGGGCGGAACCAACCGTGAACAGGAGGGGCTCGCCCTCGTCCAGCGCGGCTGGGCCCTCTACGGCGCCTGGGCCGCCAAGGGCCGCGAGGCCAAGGCCTCCAATTCCCTCTGAGACGTGGCTGATTACCCCGGAAAACGGATCGGTGTCCTCACCAGCGGAGGCGACTGCCCCGGGCTGAATGCCGTCCTGAGGGGGATCTTCTGCTCCGCCGAGGAGCTCGGCTGGGAGGTACTCGGCTTCCGTGACGGATTCGAGGGGATGCTTGCCGACGGGGGCGATACCATGCCGCTGACCCGCGAGAACACCGCGGGCATCATGCAGATCGGCGGGACTATCCTCGGCACCACGAACAAGGGGCACTTCACCTCCAAGGTCGCCGGCGGCGAGAAGGCCAGGATTCCCGAGGAGGTCATCGCCAAGGCCTCGCGCACCTGCCGCGATCTGGATCTCTCCGCCATCATCGCGATCGGCGGCGACGGGTCGATGAGCACGGCCCTTCAGCTTTACCGAGCCGGGTTCCCGATCATCGGAGTCCCGAAGACCATCGACAACGATCTCGAGGCGACGGCGATGACATTCGGCTTCGATTCAGCAGTCGCCTGCGTGACCGATGCGATGGACCGGCTTCACACCACCGCGGCCAGTCACAAGCGCGTCATTGTCGTCCAGGTGATGGGGCGCCATGCCGGGTGGATCGCCCTCTGGGGCGGCCTTGCGGGAGCGGCCGATGTCATTCTGATTCCGGAAATCCCTTTCTCGTTGGAGAAGGTGGCCGAAGTCGTCCATCGGCGCGATGAAGCCGGCTACAAGAGCACCATGATCGTCGTGGCCGAGGGGGCGCGCACCCAGCACGGTCAGCAGTTCCGGAAGCAGTCCGCCAGCGGCGAATGGAGGCTCGGCGGGGTCGGCGAGATGATCGGCCACGAGATCGAGGCGCGCACCGGCAAGGAAACCCGGGTCTGCGTGCTCGGTCATCTGCAGCGTGGAGGGGATCCGACCACGCTCGACCGCATCCTCGGCATCCGCTTCGGCGTGAAGGCCGTGCAGCTCGCACGCGAGGAGAAGTTCGGCGCCATGGTCAGCTACCAGAACTACGAGGTGCTGGATGTCCCGATCGCCGAGGCGGTCCATCGTCTCAAGAAGGTCCCTCCCTCCTCCCAGCTCGTCGAGACCGCGCGTGCCGTCGGCATCAGCTTCGGCGATTAGCACCATCATTCAGATCCGATGACAAGCGACGACCTGAAGCGGGCGATCCGGTCAGTACCCGATTTTCCGAAAAAGGGCATCCTGTTTCGCGACATCACGCCGGTTCTGGAACACGCCGCGCTGTTCAAGGGCTCCATCGACCTTCTTGCCCGAGAGTGCGCTGATCTGGCGCCTGCCAAAGTGGTCGGCCTCGATGCGCGGGGGTTCATCTTCGGTGCCGCTCTGGCCTACAGGATCGGCGCGGGATTCGTTCCCGTTCGTAAAAAGGGGAAGCTCCCCTTCCGCACCATCTCCCATGCCTACGATCTCGAATACGGTTCCGCCGAATTCGAGATCCACTGCGACAGCATCCTTCCCGGTGAACCCGTCATCCTCGTGGATGACGTGCTTGCCACCGGGGGGACGGCCCGCGCGGCGCTTCACCTGCTACGGCAACTCGGGGCGAATGTCCTGAGGACGCTTTTCGTCGTGGAGATTGAGGGACTTGGCGGCCGGGATCAACTCGCCCCGATGGAAGTCCGCTCCCTCGTTCGGTTCAAAGAGTAATCGGAAGGCAGAAATTACGAGGGAATGAAAATGTCTGAGCAAAACACATGTCTTCCATTATTGTAATAGAATGATACGTCGTTCTAAAGCTCTGCCAAAGCTCATCACTACAGCCACACATTCATTATGCTAACTGAAGTATTGATATTTGCCAGTGCAGTGTTCGCATTTGGATTTAGCACCATCATCGGTGGAGGTGCAAGTGTGGTCCTTATTCCAATTTTAGGCTTTGTTCTTCCGATTTCAGAAGTGCCAGGTGCTTTAGTTATAGGTACTTTTACTAATTCACTTGGAAGATCTATTGCATTGAGTCGAAAGATTCGTTGGAATTTAGTAATTCTATTTGTTCCAGCAGCACTCCCTTCAGTAGCCTTGGGAGCGTGGTTGCTGCGGTTTGTTGATCCTCTTATTATCACATGGATATGCGCACTATTTCTTATTTCAAATATTCCATTTTTATTTCGTCGTGAGCATGAGCAAAACGCAAATCAGGAATCATATAAAAGTTATAAAGTAGTAGGAATTGGGTTCTTGGCGGGACTGTTATCCGGAATAACAGGGGCAATAGGACTGGTTTTTAATGGTTTCTATCTCAAGTTGGGTTTAAGTAAGGAAGAAATTGTTGCGACAAGGGCTGCAAACGAAATTCTTCTGCACCTTGTGAAACTTATACTTTACGTAGGGTTGGGGCTTTTCTCGATCCACTCTATTTGCATAGGCACCGTTATAGCTCTAGCCGCAGTTTTATCATCATTAATGGTGCAAATAGTTCTACCTTATTTGAACGAGAGTATGTTCAGAAGACTTGGATATGCAGCGATGTGTTGTTCAGGATTTTTTCTGTTAGGCCAAACCAGTTGTACTATTTTGAAAGAAAAAACTCCAACACTTAGACTAATTTCTATCGAAGATGGATTTGAAACCAAAGTGAAATGGGAAAAAAGAACAACAGTTTTTGAAATTGAATACGATGGAAATGTAAGTTTCGAACGAGTTGTTTCAATACAAATGTTACCTACTAGCATTGCCTCTCAAGTTCAAAAACTCTCTAATAATTCTGATCAGTTTGTAGTAGAGGAGGTTTATGGTTGGAAAAAACACTATTATGAAGTCTACCTTACTAAGAAAGGAAAAGTATTTAAGTATGAGATAGATCCGTCGCCATTTAACCAGTCAAAAAAGCTAGATTCTATAAGAGCTGTATAACATAGCGATGGACTGGACGTGGGGCTTTGCATATCGTGCAGTAATCAACAGAGAGCATGGCCCAGCGCCAGTCATCGTCGTCGTTAGAGCCTTGAAGGGGTTGTCTCCAAAATGGGCTCCTCGCTAAATTGAGTGGGTGGAAGGGTTGAGAAGAGGAGGGGTAGTTGGGTAGGAATGGTGGACTATGACACCAGAAGTACTTTTTACGATGGCGCTTGGACTTGGAGAGGGATGGAGCGTG
>JBAPTI010000004.1:0-67267 GCA_049282095.1 Chthoniobacterales bacterium | reverse complement strand
CACGCTCCATCCCTCTCCAAGTCCAAGCGCCATCGTAAAAAGTACTTCTGGTGTCATAGTCCACCATTCCTACCCAACTACCCCTCCTCTTCTCAACCCTTCCACCCACTCAATTTAGCGAGGAGCCTTATATGTCATCTATTATTTCTATAGAATGACGCATGGTTCTGAAATATTTTCGTGAAGATATAAACAAAATGCTTATTAAATCGTACGGTAGTTTTTGGAATCCTGATATTATCGACTGGAAAAAGTCGCACCTCCATGGTGAAGTTAAGGAAGAAGATTCCAAAACTCTCAAATCTGTTAGCCACACAATAGATTTTTGGCATGCAAAAGGCATTTACGTTCTTCACTCAGACTTCAAGACCATTTATGTAGGCAAGGCATTTGGTACATCCATTGGTAAGCGAGTTTGCGATCATCTTACAGATCGATTAGCTGGTCGTTGGGACATGTTTTCTTGGTTCAGTGTCTCAAGCCCAAGATTTACTAAAAAAGATGTATCTCAGCCAGGCCAGCGCCAGCTCAAACCAGATACAATAGTGGATACTCTAGAAGCTCTAGCTATCCTTATTGCAGACCCAGCGCTAAATAGAAAAAGAGAGACTTTAAAAAACGCTTTCGAAGCAACCCAACCGAGTAAGGGAAGTCCCAAAGCTATCCGAACATATCTTGAAGAGATTCTGGATAAACTAAAAGCCGAACAAGGCACTGTAGAAAACGCTCCGCATCGCTGATGCTTGGACGTTCGCTGAAAAGCATCAATCCACCATGACTCCCAAAGTATTCATTTCCTACAGCTGGACGAATCAAGGGCACCAAGAGCGGGTAAAGGAGTGGACTGATCGACTTCTCGCTGATGGCGTCAATGTGATTCTAGACCTCTACGACCTTAAGGAGGGACAGGACAAGTATGCATTTATGGAACGAATGGTGGCTGACCCGGAAGTTACCCATGTCCTTGTGATCTCTGATAGCTCTTACGCTCAGAAAGCCGATACTCGCCACAAAGGCGTTGGCACCGAATCCCAAATAATCTCGAAGGAAGTATACGAAAAGGTCGAGCAGTCCAAGTTCATTCCGATCGTCTGTGAATTCATCGATCCGGACACTCCGTGCCTTCCGGTATTCCTAAAATCAAGAATCTGGATTGATTTTTCCACTCCAGAGGCCGTTAACGGCCACTGGGAGAGATTGGTACGCCTGCTTTATGGAAGGCCGATTCACGAAAAACCTCAGATTGGGAAAGCACCTGCATTCGTTGCTGAGGAGAGCAAAGTGCCAAGTACGCCTGCCCGTGCAAAGTTTTCCACACTTCGGCAAGCGATACTCCAACGTAAGCCGGGGCTTAGAACGTATAGATCGGACTTTCTTGATGCCTGCATCATGCATGCGGACGCATTGCGCATCCGGGAGCGTCCCAACGTCGAAAAGCTTGGAGAGCAGGTTTTGGAGGACTGCGGTAAACTAGCTGTTGTACGGGATTTGATCGTGGACTGGGTTCTCATTGAGGGGGAAGTGTCTCCATCTGAAGACTTCAGTGAATCCTTGATTCAGCTCCTTGAGCGACTGCGAGAAATCAAGGCACGCCCCGAAGAGGTTACAGTTTGGAACGATGCTTGGTTCGAGGCGCACAAGCTTTTTGTTTACGAGACATTTCTTTACATCATTGCGGCTTTGCTGAAAGTCCGTGCATATGAGGATCTTCACAATATTTACACATCGCATTACATCCTTCCGTCAACAGAGAGGCATGGACTTGATCGTTTTGGAAAGTTCGACGATTTTTACGGCTATTCCGAAACCCTAAACACCGTCTTGGCGCCGGAAGGTCAAAGGCTTTACAGTCCAGCTGCGGAACTGATAAAGCGACAATCAACACGCCAAGATCTACCGTTTACGGACATTATCCAAGCCGACCTGTTGACACTTTTGATCTCGTTTATCACAGCAGATACCCGCTGGTATCCTCAGCTGATGCATTACGCAGGTTATGCAACCGAATTTCCCTTCTTCATCCGAGCAGCACAACACAAGAACTTTAAGAAGCTAGCGATTATTACCGGAATCACTGATGCAAATGCCTTAAGGGATGCCATAGCAAAGGGCCATGATCGTCTACAGGTCAGTCGATGGAATATCTTCCACTTTGAGCGCAATTTCGGGATAGCAATGAATCTGGATAATCTTGATACAATCAAATGAGCAAACAAAGCACTGAAGCGAACGCGCTACTGCGCGTCGGCAAGCTTCGACGTTAAGTAATCGCACAAATGAAGCGCCTGCTCACCCTCAAAGCTAGTCAAGATGTTTGCATCGCTGAGACCCAGCACATCAAGACCATCGCAGACCTTATTGGCATCGAGTGCGATCAACTCGTCATTACGTCCCTCGACGAAGTCATTGCAGGTGTCGTTGGAGGCGAACAGTTCGACTACATTTACCTCTGTGGGCACGCTAACGAACATGGCTTCGGAGAGGCCGACGGTTCACGCATGTTCGCATGGGGCAAGTTTGCTCTTGCGCTCTGTAACGCCAACTGGCTGAACACGGGCGGCATTCTATTTCTTGCTACTTGCCGCGGCGGTTTACGGTCTATCGCCGACACAATGTTCAGAATGTGCGGCAAAATTGATTACATCTGCGGCCCTCGCTGGTCCGTGGACAAGCACGACTTGACGGCTGGTTTCCACTCATTCATCTACAACCTTGAAATTCGAAATGAGGAACCGGCAGTCGCTGTTGAACGAGCTTCAAGTGCGACGGGTCGACATTTCTTCTGCTACGACCGACTTGAGTGTTGCTCAGCCGGACTAGGACTAGATTCCGCTCTTTCGACGTTACAGAGCCTAGTCAGCCTAGGAGTTCTCAACGAGCAGCAGGTTCTGGGCAGCCTCTTCGGAGGAATGCTAAAAGATGAAACGACTGGGGCCTAACAAAGCGCTTCTGCCAACGCCTAAACGTTCGCTATGCAAGCAGCATATAGTGGCTCCACTCCCTACCTCAGAATCTCCGCGCGGGTAGCCCTGCGAGTGGCGCCCAGAGCCTCCAGCAGTTCGTTTTTACGGAAGAGCCGGTGCTTGCCGAGCTTGTAGCTCGGGAGGAGCCCCATCTGGACGTACTGCTGCATCGACCGTTCGGGGATACCGAGCCACTGGGCAGCGGTCTTGGTGTTGATGAATTCCGACTTGGGATGAGCCCCCGGTGGATCCCCTTTGGGGCCGACGAGAGACTTCAGCAAGAGCAGGGCTTCACCCGTGTTGCGGGGACGCTTTTGTCCCTCCGCGAGATTGTGATCTTCGCTCATCGTTCTTCGGGAAGTTGGAAGCCCGTGGAGCGAAGGAATCGTCGGGCCTTCTTGAGGATGAACTCCTCATGGCGTTCCGGCCGTAGCGTCGGTCGTATCATCTCCCGGAGATAGCCGAGGATCTCGGCCTGTTCCGGCTTCTCTAGCCAGGTTTTCACCTTGGTCAGATCATCAGTTTTGCTGGATGCGTTTTGTGGCATAGCCACCAAATAAAACACATCTACAGAGGCATGGTGCTCCCGATCGGGAGCACCAAGGGCTTTTTTTCCTGAAAGAATGGATGAAATGGAATTCGTTCGACCCCTCATTCAGGCCCGCCCGAAGCCCTCTTCTGACAGTTTTTTCGCACCTGCTGTTTTCCAACGCTCATGGGGTGTCGTCGCCCGCTGTGCGGACGTCACTGGGGGCTCGGTGTGGGCCCCGCTTGTTCCTGCTTCCTCCGTCCCATCAGCTCACCCTGCCAGACGATCCTCTTACCCATCGCCCATTGCAGCGAATCGGCCTCATCCCCTCCGCTTCCCTGCAATCGGCTCACCCACCTGTTCGATCTACTCGGGACAACCTCATTCACCCCCATCACAGAGATCCATTCCAGACCTCTGGAAGCTGAATCGTGGTGTTTGTTCACCCGGGCCAAACAACCAACAGGATAGCACTTTCTCCCGGAAAGTGCTGGCGGGGCCGCTGGCGCTTCCTCCCCGCTGCCTCTTCCGCGTGTCAGGCACGCTCCAGAGATTTCCCTGAATCCGTTAGCCGAGCCCCAGGGAACCCGACCAACTCCGCTCTTAAAACGCGATGCCGCATCATCAAAAGCCCAACACAAGGCGCATGGAGTTTCTGCTCAGCGACGAGGCGTATGAGCGATTCCATCGGTTGCACGAGGCGCGTGGTTTTCGCACCAAAGCCGAGACACTCGAAGCGCTGATCTACGCTGCAGAACTCGACAGCAAAATCGATCCCGCTGCGCTGGAAAGGATCGAGACCAAGCTCGATCAGGCGATTGCATTTCTGGAGGAACTTTCGTGAAGAACGGCCTCATTTTCGCGCACAAGTCGACGGCGCGGGGGAGGCTCGATCTGGAATATCTGGACGAGAGTTCCGGACGAAAATCATCCCTTCGTGCTGCCAAAAAGCTCGATGAAGAAGTCGGAAAAAAGCTGAAGGGATTTACGGATTATGCCTCAAAAGAATCACTCGGTCAGGTTCATGTCGGGGGCTTTTTGCATCACGCGATTCGCCGGAATCCAGATGGGACAAGCACCGCTCCTAGCAAACTTTCCAATGAGGAAAGGAAGAGGAGAATCACCGAGGTCTGGAGGCATCATCTGAATCGTTTTGGATCTCAGGCGAAGCAGCCTGTCGTGGCTCATCGGCTCGTTTTTTCGATGTCGACCGAGCAGCACGATGCTCTCGTAAAGGCCGGGATCAGCCCCGATCAGGTGGTGATTTCCAGTGTCAAAAAGGTGATGGAACGGTTCGCCGAGAAGTTCCATCGGAGTGACTCGATTGGCTATGCCTACGGGCTCCATCACGACACGGATAACCTCCATGTTCACGTCGCCCTGTGTCCCAGAAGTGCGAAGGGACGATACGTTGGATGCAGCATGTCCCGACATCCCGGGAGGCATAAAAACCAGATGGTTTTCATGAGAGAATGGTTCGAGCGGGAGAATCAGCTCCGAGGCGAATTCCTCTCCAATCAGCAGAAGGTCGAGGAGTCTCTGACGAAGCGTCTCGATCAAGAAAAGTTAGCGATTGTGCCAAGGCTTTCAGCTGCCCAGCGGATCGCCTTGATTGACGTGGATCACCAGGCGGCATCCCATTTGCGCCAATCCTACGAGTCGATCTTAGGGCTAGAAGCGACCATTGCCGAAAAGAAGAAACAGCTGACTCTCCTTCGTGCCGCACGGGCAGCCGAAAAGGTTTTGATGGCCAGAAAGAACCCCCTGCTACGAGCTGGGGAAAAACTCGGAGTCGCTGCTCAATGCCGTTCTCTCCGCCAGATGCAGCAGACCCTTACCAAGCTCAAACGTACCTATCTCCTAGAACACCAACACTACAACCAACAACACCATGCCCATCACAGGACCCAACAACAAATACAGCATCGCACCGGACAACTACTCTGACTTTGTCATCATCAACGACTTCGTCTTCCGCCCCAAGCAGGTCGAAAGCTTCTACCGCCAGGAGGCAGTCGACGGCCTGAGGACGACGACGGTCATTTTTCCGCCATACAAGCAAACCGTTCCGGATCCGGAATGGAGGCTCTATAGCTTCTTGTTAAAACGGAAGCATCCCATGGATGTGAAGGACTTTCTTCCACCGGAAGAGACCCTCTAGACAAGAGCTAGAAATCCACTCGTCAGGCCGTGTGTGAGGGGTTATCGGTGGCGGATAAAGCTATGGCCTCATCTAGAAAGTCATCCGGCAAGCCGCCCGCTAAAAAACGTAAGCAGATCCATGGAAACACCTCCCGTGATCACATCCATCGGCTTTTCCTGATTTTTTCGGAGGTTCAGAACAAGCGTTACCCCTCACTCGCCAAGCTCTCCAAGATCTGCGAGGTCGATACTCGAACGATTCAGCGCGACATCGCGCAACTGAATGCGCTTCTGGGCAATATCGAAGGAGAAAAACAGACGAACGAGATTGTCCATGACAAGGCTCGGCGGGGCTACGCCCTGCGTGGTAATCTCAAGCACCTACCGATCGTCCAGATCGGGGACCGTGACCTGCTCACGCTCCACTTCCTGCGCCAGTGCCTAGAGCCCTACCGCTCCACAGAAATCGGGCGCAGCATGATCGAGTCCTTCGAGCACACCTTCGGCATCCTCACCGGCACCACCGACTGGAAGAAGTGGGAGAGCTCCGTCCACTTCCGCTTCGAGGGAAAGCCCGAGATCGGAAAGGAAGACGTCCGCCTCTTCGAGCTCCTCCACCGGGCTATCCGCGAGAGCCGCCGTGTCGTCCTCGACTACAAGCCATCCGTCGGCCCTAAGGATTCCAGAACACTCGAACCCCGCTTCGTCTTCATGCGCAACGGCTCCTGGTACCTCCATGCCACCAAGGCAGGAACCTCCGAACGCCGAACCCTCAAATTCGCTCGCATCAGCAATGCTCGGATTACCGAAGCGACATTCGTACCCGATTCAAGGGAACCCTCTGAGAGCTTCCGTTATAGTTTCGGGATTGTGGCCAGCGACCGGAAGCCTAAGCAGCCCGTCGTACTCGAGTTCGAGGCGGGTGCGGCCCAACGAGCCTCGGAGACTCTCTGGCACCCTGAGCAGAAGACGACTCCCCTTGCCGGTGGGCGCATCCGTATGGAACTCCCCTTCGCCAAGCCGACCTTCCTCGAGATCGAGCCATGGATTTTGGGCTGGGGAGCCACTGTGAAGGTCATCGCCCCCGCTCTCCTCCGGAAAACGATCGCGGAGAAAGCCCGCGCATTGGCATCGGTCTATGGTGAATAGGCGCAGGGAATTTATTCCCGCTGACTAGACACCTCCTGTCTACCCGGTTGTGGAAGAGTGGGTTCATGAAACAACCGTGGCCTTCTGAGAAGACGATGATCTTCATCCTTCGCGAAGACGAGATCTACGGCCCCTTCGGCATGGATCTCATCGACGCCATGCTTGTGGAGGGACGGATCACGCTTTCTGATTTGGCTAGAGAAGAGGGAGGTAAATGGAAGCCACTGGAAGTCTTTCTCAGAGAGCCTGCACTCCTGCATTCGTCATCCATGGTTCGAGTGACACCAACCCTAGATGCTACTCAAGAGGAGAAACCTTACTTGAATTCACCCGCTCCTGGACAACGAAACATCGCACCCTACTTGGCAGCCAGTTTTCCAAGCGGTTACAAACCCTTCAAAGAACGGGCCAAGGAATCTCTCGGATGCCTGATTCTGGGTCTCCTGCTGCTGCTCCTGCCATTCATCGGGTGGATTCTCGGCCCGCTTGTGATGCTTGGTGCATTTGCACAGTTGTTTGACAGTCGTCCCGATCCCAAGAGCTTCAAGGACAACTGGAACCGCATGATCGGCGATTTCCACCGGGACGGCTATCAGGATGGCTTCTTTCTCTTTCTGGGCTTCACCGCGATCCTGGTGGGTATCTCGGCGATCCTGCTCGTGTTTCTTTCCGAGCAGAGCGAGTCCTTCGCCCCCGGAGCCTTCATGTTTTCAGGGCCCTGCTTCATGGTGGGGGTATGGTGGATCCGGAACTACTTCGTTCCCAAGCACCTCCGGTGACAGACTTTTTCCACCCCATGGCCAGCCACCAGCAACCCCGACTCACCATCGACGACTTCCTTTCGGAGTCAGAAAGAGCCTCGGACACCTACCATCTCCTCACCGGGGCGGGCGCCATGCGCTCCTTCCTGATGACAGCAGTCAGCATCCTGGGCGATCTCTGCGACGAGGTCATGGGGCCTGATGCGTTGATCGAGGGGAGATTCGCCTCGTATCAGGCATTCTGTGAGTGGGTGAGGGATTCCGAGGTTTCGGAAAGCCTCACCGGGATGTGGCGCTACTACTGGGACATGGCCGCCGATCTCTTCGCGCTCTACGGGAAGCTTCCGCGCATGAGCGATTGGGAGCTTCACGAGGAAATCATCCTCCCGGTCATGGAGGATCGGAAGTTGTCGGATACCGAGGCCGAACACCTCGTTCGTGATCGGATCATCGAGAGCTGCTTTGCCCACGCCCGATGGATTCACGGAAATTTCCGATAACCCCCTTTGTTCGCATCAAGAGCCTGCTCCAGTCAGTCAATCCCCTCGCCAGAGAGTCGCTCATCCGCTAAACGTCTCACATCTCCCCTATGAGCGATTCCCGCACCGACAAACTCTCCTCCTTTATCGAGTGGGCGCGCCTCCATGTGAAGGGGGATGAGAAGGGAGAAGCCCACATCTTCCTCGACCGCCTCTTTCAGGCATTCGGTCACCCCGGATCGCTCGATGTGGGAGGTGAGCCCGAGTACCGCGTTCGCAAGGCCTCTGAGGATGGCGGCGGCACCGCCTTTGCCGACTTCGTCTGGAAGCCGCTCGTCCTGATCGAGATGAAGAAGCGCGGCACCGTGCTCTCGAAACACTACCGCCAGGCCTTCGACTACTGGACGCGACTCGTTCCCGGCCGCCCACGCTACGTCATCCTCTGCAACTTCGACGAGTTCGAGATCTACGACTTCGAGACCCAGATGGATTCACCCGTAGGAAGGGTCAAGCTGGCCGACCTTGCAGAGAACTACGGCTCCCTCGCCTTCCTCTTCCCCGACCAGCCCAAGCCCGTCTTTGAGAATGAGCACGTCGCCGTCACCCGTGAGGCCGCGGCGAAGCTCGCGAAGTGCTTCAATCTTCTCGTCTCCCGGGGCGTCGATCGTCCTCTCGCCCAACGCTTCATCCTCCAGATCCTGATCGCCTTCTTTGCCGAGGATATCGGGCTCTTGGAGCGCTATTTCGTCACCCGCCTCCTTGACGAGGTCGATGAGAAGACCAGCTACGACCTCATTGGAGGCCTCTTCCGAGCGATGAACAACTCCTCCGGAAACGCCGGAGGCCGTTTCAAGGGCGTCCCCTACTTCAATGGCGGCGTCTTCAGTCAGCCCGCCGAGCTCGAACTCACAGGCCCCGAGATCGTCCTGCTCCGGGAATGCGCGGCCTCCGACTGGTCCAAGGTCCAGCCCGAGATCTTCGGCACCGTCTTCGAGCAGACCTTGGACAAGGAAGAGCGCCACGCCTCCGGCGCCCACTTCACCCACCCCGCCGACATCATGAAGATCGTCGGCCCTACAATCGTCGAGCCATGGCGCAAGGAGATCGAGAAGGCCACCACCGCCCGTGACCTTGGAAAGCTCCTCCACCGCCTTCAGGAGTTCCAGGTTCTCGACCCCGCCTGTGGCTCCGGGAACTTCCTCTACATTGCCTACCGCGAGATGAAGCGCCTCGAGGCCCGCATCTACGAACGCCTCGACACCGAGTTCCCGAGCAAGGCCGCCGGCGACCAAATGCGCCTCTCCTTCCTCTCGGCACAGAACTTCCACGGCATGGACATCAACCCCTTCGCCGTTGAGCTGGCCAAGGTCACAATGATGATCGCGAGGAAGCTCGCCATCGATGAACTCCACATCACCGAGCGTCCCCTGCCACTCGACAATCTCGATCGAAACTTCATCGCCTCTGATGCCCTCCTCGTCGAGGGAGCCGATGGAAAAGCCACCCGCACCGAATGGGCCAAGGCCGACGCCATCATCGGAAATCCCCCCTTCCTCGGAGCCAAGTTGCTCAAGCCCGAGCTCGGCCCCGACTACGTGAAGAAACTCCGCGCCCTCTACCCCGAAGTGCCCGGCATGGCCGACTTCTGCGTCTATTGGTTCCGCCGCGCCCATGACCACTTGCCTCCTTGTACTCCTGCCGATCCCGTAGCTGGCCGCGCCGGACTCGTCGGCACACAGAACATCCGCAACAACGCCTCCCGTGTCGGCGGCCTCGATCACATCGTGAAGGAGGGCACCATCGTGGAGGCCGTCGATAACCAGCCCTGGAGCGGCGAGGCGAATGTCCACGTCTCCATTGCGAATTGGGTGAAGACCCAGGAGCCCGCTCTCCTACCGAGAACCCGCCGCCTCTGGCATAAGGTCGAGCCCTCCGCCGCGACAAAAAAGCAGTGGAAGAAACAGGGGAAAAAAGCCTCGAAAGAATACGAACTCAACTTCCGTGATGTTCCGGTCATCAACTCAGCCCTGAGCGATCAGACCGATGTCAGCACAGCCGGGCCACTCGACTGCAATACCAAACCCCAGCGCTGTTTCAATGGCCAGATGCTCGGACATGAAGGATTTTTGCTCACGAAGGAACAGAGAGACGAGATTCTGATTAAAGATCCAAAATCATCTGCGGTGATTCACCCGTATTTGAATGGGCTAGAGGTTCTGACTAAGGGTACAAGCAGCCGATTTGTTTTGGATTTCGAGCAGATGGATCAACTCACGGCAGCGGGATACAGTGGAGCCTTTGACTGGGTGAAGACCCAAGTCCTGCCCGATCGAGAGAAGAAGGCTGAGGATGGCAAAGATGCTGATGGGAACATGCGCGGCCATCACAAAGCCTTCCTAGCCCGCTGGTGGCAACTCAGCTTTGGCCGTCCGGAGATGCTCTCCGTCCTGCGTCCCCTTCCTCGCTACCTCGCGTGTGCCTATGTCACCAAGCGACCGGTCTTCCTATTCATCGATCAGGCTTTCAGGCCCAGCAATCTGATTCAGGTTTTTGGATTTGCCGATGATTACAGCTTCGGAATCCTTCAGTCCCATCTGCACTGGCTTTGGTTTGTTACCAAATGCGGAAAACTAAAATCCGATTTCCGTTACAGTGCGGAATCTGTCTTCGACACCTTCCCGTGGCCACAGGACCCTAGTGCCAAGGCTATCGAGGCCGTGGCCGCAGCGGGGCGTGAAGTTCGCCGCATCCGCGAAGAGGCGATCCAACACCTCAAAGGCGGCCTCCGTGCTCTCTACCGCACCCTCGAACTCCCCGGAGCCAATCCGCTGAAGGATGCCCATGCCGCACTCGATGCCGCTGTCCTTTCGGCCTACGGCTTCGATCCCAAGGCCGACCTCCTCGCCCAGCTTCTCGCGCTCAACCAATCCGTCGCCGCGAGAATCACCGCCGGCCAACCCGTCACCGCCCCCGGCCTCCCCCCAATCATCACCGATCCAACCCCCTACATCACCTCTGATTGCATCAAGCCCATTCAATAAATAATACGCTTGATTGCCTATAAACTAAGCGATTCCCAAATCCTAACAAACTATGAAATCCGATATTCAGAAAAAAGATAAAAAATATCTAACAATCTATAGAGATGGTTCCGAGTTGGGTTCTTGGCCTTATGATATTGTGATATCATTGTTTCGTATTGGTCATCTTAAAGAAGATGATTTGTTTAAGATTAATGACATAATAGACAATGCACAGCCTCTTAGTAGCGCAATACCTCCTTCCCCAGTACACGGGAAGAATATTTCTTTTACAGGTCGAGAGAATGACGAGGATCCATGGGTTTTTTATAGAAAAGAAGGATCCGATATAATAGGCCCAATACCATTTTCAACAATTTGGTGGAGGATTATTTGTGGTGATTTCAAAGATGAAGATCTATTGTTTATAGTCGGCGCAGACAGATGGAGAACAACATCAGATTTTGTTAAAACATTTATGGAAAATGATGAATATGACATCAGTAAAAAGATGCTAGAGATTAGAAAGGCGTTTGCCTATTTTAGTTGGCCCAAATTCTTTCAAGATATAAAAAATGTGTTAGTTACTAAAAAAGAAACGAGCAGGCGTGACGATGAAAAAGAAAACTGCGTTTGAAACAGCAAAAAGTTACTGGGATCAACTTTCCCCACAACAAAAACGAGCGGCTATTGGATACTTGTATAGTAAAAGTAAAGATTTCGCTGGGTGGCTACGTGGGAAAGTGCAAAGGGGCGAAATAAAGTTTCCTGATTTCAGGCTTTCAAAAGATCCATTTTCAAAAAAGGAAAGTTCTTTATCTAAATCAGAAAAAATAATCGTGTTGTCTTCGCTTCCTGATGATCGCGACCCTTGGTGGAGAGTTTTTAAAATCAAGCCATATGCAACTGAGCAAGAGATTCATGCTGCATATGAAAAACTCTTAGCTGCAAGTCACCCAAAAAAGTCAGGGAAGGTAACCTCCAGAACTCTAAGAGAGAGAGCTCAAAAAGCTGCTAGATTACAACAAGCATACGACGACGCTCTTGAATCCCTGAAACAAAGAGAGTAAGTGCCCAACCTCTTCATACCCCATCCCGTAACCTTCGGGCATTCTCCTCGGGAATTCCGGCGTCCACGATTCGTTGAATGGCCTTCTCGATGTCGTAGTCCACTCTGCGCAGGGTGAAGGAGTTCTGCTCCATGTCGTAGATCCCGTAGGCGGCGCGGGGATCCTGATCCCGAGGCTGGCCGACGGAGCCAACATTGATCGCCAGCCTTTGGTTCCGGTCAAGCAGCGTCTCGGTCTCCCACGGGATGCCCCAACGGATGTCTCCATCGGGCTGTGACAGGGTGATGAGAGGACGGTGGGAATGCCCGTGGAAGCAGAGCGGGGTGCGCTGCTGCTCAAAGTGCAGAACTGCATCCCGGCGCTCCAGCAGGTAGTAGAACTCCTCAGGGTGGTGCAGGGTCCCATGGACGATCGAGAAGCCGTGCCGATCAACCGTGTAGGGGCGCTCTCTCAGCCACTGCAAGTCCTCACCGGGAATCGTCTGCCGGGCAAGCAGGAGCGGGATACCGATCCGCTTGCTCAGGACATAGTTATCGGGCCCCTTGACCAGATACTCATCATGGTTGCCCAGGATCGTCTCTGTGCAGTGCTCGCGAACCAGCTGCAGGCACTCGGCAGGAGCCGCCCCGTAGCCGACGATATCCCCGAGGCAGAAGATCTCATCGATCCGTTGCCGTCCGATGTCCTCAACCACGGCTTCCAGGGCATCAATGTTGCCATGGATATCGGAGATGAGAGCGATGCGGGGCATTGGAGAGGACAGGGAATGGAGATCTGGGTGGAATCGTCGTTTGAAAGAATGGATTTTGCCACCGCAGGATGGACAGGAGATGTCGTGATTCCGTCAAAAACCACCAGGTGGACACATCCTGTCGTCGGATGGAGGTAGAGTGGAATTATCGCACTAATTTCATACCATCCATTTTCCAACACATCCTCACACTCCCCATGAACATCATCCCAAAGGGCAATCTCGAGTTTTCGGGCGAATCAGAGATTTACGATGATGGGATCTTCCGGATTCAACTCCCCTCGGAATTGGTTTTTCGAACGACTTCCGAGAAGGGTTCCATGATTTTTTCAGTGGGAGATCTTCCGCTGGAGATCGAATGGGCAACTTGCGCCTTCGATAGTGATGACCTCGAGCAATTCGGAGTTTCCACCGAATCCATCGATCAGACGATGAGGAAGTTCATCCCAGGCTTCCCGGAAGATGGCCCGCTCAGGCTGATACCCATGGCCAATGGGTTCATGATGACCAGTCATTACTCCATGGCGGATGGCGAATGCCGGTCCTATTACCTGCTGGGTCACTTGACGGAGGATCGGTCGTTCATCGGAAGTTCCATGGCACTAAGGGGAGCTGAGGCGTGGCATGGTGATCCTAGTTTTGCAGGGCTGGATCATCTCCTCAAGAACTCCATGCGATTCGCCTACTGCAGCATGGGCGAACCTCGCATCAACTCATCGACCTCTTGGTTGTCCGTCGACAAAATCCGGATTCGCTTTCCCGAGGAGATGGGGGGTATGTCCTATTGCTTCGCCACGGATTATGAGTCCACGGGTCCCGGAGAAGGGATCAGCCTGCGCTATGGGGATGATGATGGCCGTAAAGTAGATCTCTACATCTACGATCTCCAGGAGGAGCTGATCGAACCCGGTCATGATTCGGACCAAGTGATAGCACAGATGGAAGGCTCTGTATCGGAGCTGGAAGCCCACCATGCAGTCTCCGGTCTCAAGGCACTTCGCAACAGTGTCACGACCTACGGCAGGGATGCTCTTCCCTTCAGAGACGCCAGATTTCTGATCGGCACGGCCTTACCCGAAGAGGAAAGATTCATGTCGACGATTCTGCTGGCGGGCCGTTTCGATGCCTATATCAAGGTGCGGTTTTCTTCATTACCCGGCGAGTGCGACGAGGAGCATTCGGTTTTGACCGCATTCATGAACGATCTGGCGGATGTGCTGAATTGATTGAATCCTGCTGCCCGAAAAAATCTGTAAACTCCTCATGAAATCCGATCCTCCACTCCTCCGCGCAGTCATTGATCACCTGATTGATCACCTTCATCGCATGGATTGGGAGGGATGCCCGCACACCCCCTGCCGTGTTGTCAGTAAGGGCGAAAAATTCGCTGGCGAGATTGTGGGGGAAGATCTCGTGGCCGTCTTCCCAACACCGCAATCGAACATCACCATGCCGATCCGGGAATTCTTTGATCGCTACATCAACGACCCTTCACTCCTTGTTGATACAGTTAAGGAGTCTCCCGCAACGCCTGAGCAACCAAAGGTTCTCTCGTCCTTCTGGCCTGGTTCGTTGGCCTCGGATGGTGAACCCGATTCTACTCATCGCCCGGACAGATAAACTGTTATCCGTTGCTTTTCCGCTGATGGGTCTTTCCTGCGAGCATCAGTTCGGGCTTGGATGCTAGGTGCGCCGGTGAAGAGAGGAGAAGACGTAGGAGACAGACTGACCCCGAAATGAAAATGGCCGGGAAGGGGTTAACCCTAGCCCGGCCTACGCACTCCGGTTTGCAAAGTCAGCTGGGAGCGTCAATCTACTACTGGCAGACGGTGCAGATGTCGTCGGTGCAGTTGGTGCCATCCTGTCTCTCGGCAGGAAGATCAAAGTCATCGGCTTGAGGCTCGGCCTTTTTAGCAATGGTCTCTTCAGGGGTAGGCGTGGGATCAGTGATCATATTTGGGGGTGGTTGAGTTGAGGGAAACAGGGTGGACGGGCAATCCCACCATAACGGGCTCGCGCCCGGTCAGCTGCCCTTTCTGATCTTCTGTTTCAAGGAGGATTATCGCATAACCGGGGACGACAGGAAGTGTCCACCTGGAAAAAAAGATGGGGATAGACACTTCCTGTCGTCGGATGGAGGTAAGGTGGAAGAAATCAGTATCGTGATAACCTCATCCATGAATCTTTCAGGACTCGAATCCGCTCTCAAATCTCATGTTGCCACGCTATGCGCTTCCGAACGCAATACGGGCAATTGTCCCGAGGGCTTGGAGCGCGCTGCAAATTATTTGGCGGGAGCGTTTCAGGGGCTGGATTATCAGGTGAGCCGGCAGGAATTCCGTGCGGACGGTGTCCTCTGCGCCAATGTCGAAGCTCTACCGTCCACATTCGTCGGTTATGACAAGCCCCACTACATCATCGGTGCCCATTACGACTCGGCCCCTGGCACTCCCGGAGCGGATGACAACGCCTCCGCTGTTGCCATCCTTTTGGAATTGGCCCGGATATTTGCAGGAAAGCCCTGCGCCGAAGCGCTCCGATTTGTCGCCTTTGCCAACGAGGAGCCTCCTCATTTCTGCACCTCCAACATGGGAAGTGTCGTCCATGCCAAATCATGCCGTCAGCGCGATGAAAACGTCGCCGGGATGATCTGTCTGGAAAGCCTCGGTGTTTTTACCAACGAGCCGGACTCCCAGTCTCTCGGATTGATTGGCTTTCTCGGCATCCCGGAGGAGCTCAATCACTTTTGCCGCCTGAGCGGTGTCGACCCTACGATCGGCAACTTTCTTGCCATTGTCGGAAATGAAATCTCCCGGGATTTCATGGATTCGTTCGATGCAGGACTCGAACGCGACGACGACCTGCCTGTTCTCTCGACCGACTTCCTGGGGGATTTTTTGCGTCTGTCTGACCACCTCTCCTACTGGGACGAGGGCTATCCGGCCATCATGCTCACCGACACGGCCATGTGCCGCAACACTCACTACCACCGCTCATCCGACACGCCCGAAAAACTCAATTACCATCGCATGGCCCTGCTCACACGGAGAATTGCTAACGCAGTCGAGGCGCTCCAAAAGCAGCAGGCATGAAACCGTCGCCGGAATTTTCCATGGCGATCGTCTTTGTCAGTCCTGATGGGACTGCCGGGCAGAGGAATCCTCGACGAGTGAGCAGCAGGACACGATGAACGCCCACCAACATGAGATTGAGATGAAGCCCCCACCCGATCCCTACATCTCTCCCCCCGATCTCTTCGTCGCCTACGCTCGGATGCGCAGCACGTGGGATGCCCTGCCCGAGACGAAGGCGTATCACGAAAAGAGATGGAGGTTCATGGCCGGGCTATTCACCGGAAATCACATCATCTCGGAGCAGAAGCTCGAAGGTTGGCCCTCCAGCCTTCTGGAGGGTCTCATCCGTGAGCGTATCAAACTCGAATCCTGCGAACTGCTCCCACGTGATCCCGAGCGAATGAACGGCGGAATCAATCAAACCCTTCGCGACCAGCACCAGGAGGCCTTGTCATCGAAGTTGGAGGCTCTCAGAGCCCATTTCGAGCTGATGGGAGGAGAGCTCTTTGTGAAGATCTTTCCCGAGATCGAGGGAATGCGTGTCCTCTGGAGTCGGTTGGAAGAGCTGGGGCTGCCCCCTCATCCTCCGGAACCACGAGTGGAGATGATCGCTTTTATGAAAAGCCAGCCTGAGGAGAAAGAGAGGCCGGCTAAGCCACGCATTACCAAACAAAAGGATGATGACGACATCACCTTTGACCGCATGTTCTCAGCGAAAGTTTCCGAGGAGGTTCGAGCCCGCAAGGAAGAGGGCCTGAAGCGGGATATGGAATTGCTCCGTCAGCGCGCAGTGGATCTGGGATTGGCCCCACTGGAAAGCGTTGATGCCTTTATCTACGATATGTCCGCCCAGGATTTTCTTAAGCTGGCCAAGGGCTTCCCCACGCTCTCCCGCGTGGATTTCCGCCCACCCGATGCTCCCAAGCCTGAAACCAGCCCCGGCTTGCTGGGCTCCATCATCTCGATCTTTCGTCGAAAAGAAACCCAGCCACCAGCTCCCCTCAATATTCCCGAGGAAGAGCCTCCCGCTCCCGATCCGCTGCGGGAACAACTCCAGCGGCTCCGTAAGGAAAACCCCGCCCTGTTTGAACAATACAGCGAAGCCCGCCTCCGCCACTCGATCTCAAGAATCAGCAATCCGGGCTGCTGTGAATGGTGAGAGGCTGTTCAAACCGCATCTGAAAATCCTCTGCCCGGATCTCATGCGGCCTCTTCATGAGAGGTGATCAAAATACGGAATCAGGCTGTTTTCCAAGGCCCGATGCGTTAATCTTCCTACTCGATTGGCTTATACTTTTAACGCATGAGTGCCATCGATGACACATGCGCGAATGAAAAGATTGCCAAGTTCAGTGGTGATGATTGCACCAGGGGTAAATGCAGTCTTATGTCCATCTAGAGCATTGTATTGATTTACCACATTTTGTACTTGAGTAGTCTCACGAAGGGGCTGATATACATCTCCCTCTTCGCTGTGCAATGTGTAATTCTCTCTCAGTTCAATTAATCCAAGTCTTTGCAGATTAATTAGATAGTTAGCGCTGAGGTCCGTGTGTTTTACGCCAGCTTCGTTTGCTACTAAAGAAAAATATCTAATCACCCATCGGCCCAGATTACTATCGGACTTTTCGAATCGGACATCGAGCATCGGCCTTATAGGCAAAGTTGAAAGCGCACGAATTATGAGCGCTTCATCGGGAGACATCTGCTTAATAATTTCAACAAAAGCCGGATGGGCTTGGTGTGCAGTAGCTGAATCGATAGAGGTCGCGAGTAAGTTTGTATACAAATCACGAAGCGTCTCCTGATAACCAGTATATCGCAAAGCCTCAAGAGCTGGACCTGCCACGCTCGGCTCAGGCATCTTCATTCGCTCTGGAGGAATATCTTTAAGCTTTTCGCTTACTTTCGTTGTAACATGATCTTTGATTTTATCATATCCCCACACAAGAGCAGAAACAGGTGCAAGTAAAACATGTAGTGTTTTAGCTACGGTTTGTAAGGCGGCTCCCACTTCTTTTGCTGCCGGCTGCATTACATCTTGGTAGACGGGCACCGCTTCTACAATGCCTTTAATTGCATCAGCTGTATCGCGAATAGTGTTATCATCACTCATATGTAAAATTATTTGACTAATGGTGTGCTCCGAAAAATTTCACAGAACCAGCTATATAATAAGTTTTTATTACACAGTATTTTCTTGGGGAATCATGCTTGGAAACTCATAAATAAATCGCAATAGCATTTCCGTAAAATGCAGCACTTGTTGTGCATCTGCCGAACTCATAATTGGAATCTCATGAGTTGCCTCATTCCCTTTTTTTCTAATTACATCAACCCAGGCTTTTCCATTAGGAGGCACAAATCCGTTAGACTCAAGATAATCAATATAGTAAGAGAAACTTTCCCCGGCTTTCGCGCCATGGTTTACAGCTATATTCATCAAGAGTTTTCTACATAATAAAACGGAACCGCTGTATGCTCCGCAACCACTGCAATCTCTTGCTTCATTATATGCAGATTGAACATGTTCATCTGTAATCCCTTTTACTTCGTTTCCTAGTCTAATTGCTGGGACCTGTTTTTTATCCGCTCCAAAGAAAGTCGGACAGCCGCAATTCGGACAGATGTAAATTCGCGCAGTGTGACCGACTCCATTTGCAGTTTGGTATCCATGATCTGGAGATACAATAGAGCTGCAAAAACCACAGGTATATTTCTGCCTGCTTACATTAGAGCTTTGATGCCAAGAGTAATGATACATAATATCCAACTTTTGTTTTCGTGCCTTTAGGAAAGGAAAAGCTGGTAGTATTCGCGGTAGCAGAATACACGATTGCGCTTCTTGCCGGTCAACTCCTCGAGAATGCCGAGGTTTACAAGATTGGCGAGAAGTCGATCAGTGGTTGGTTGACTGATGCCAAGTTGAGAAGCGAGCTGTGCTCCAGTAATAATCGGTTTGCGGTATATGTGATCGAGAGCCTGCTGAGCCCTGGATGCTCGATGCCCAAGGGTGGCGATGCGCGATGCGGTTTCCTGACGAAGGCGGTGAATTTTCTGGAAGGTTTCCACTCCACGCTTCGAGGTCTCGATAACGGCTACCAAGAAGAATCGGATCCATTGGCCTAGATCGCCGCGGGTGCGGACGGCCATAAGAGAGTCGTAGTAGGCACTGCGATGCTTCTCGAGATGATCAGAAATATAGAGACAAGGCCGGTGAAGGAGCCCCTTGCTGACAAGGTAGAGAACTATGAGGAGTCGGCCAATACGGCCATTGCCATCTTGGAATGGATGAATTGTTTCAAACTGGTAGTGACTGATTGCAATGCGTATCAGGTAAGGAACGGTGATGGCCTCATTGTGCCAGAGGCTCTCGAGATCACCCATGAGAGCATGGACTTCCTCGTGATGTGGCGGAATGAAGACGGCATCTGCAAGGGTGGCTCCGCCAATCCAATTTTGACTGCGTCGAAACTCCCCGGGCGTCTTGCCTTCTCCTCTCACTCCGTCGAGCAAAGTAGCGTGTGCCTGACAAAGGAGGCGGTTCGAAAGAGGTAGAGTGCCCAGCGCCTCGATCGAGCTATTCATCGCATTGATGTAATTCCGCACCTCCTGCCAGTCGTCACGTTTGTCTGGAGTAATTTGCTCAGGACTCTCCTCCAAAGCCTCGTCCATCTCCGTGCGAGTGCCTTCGATACGGCTAGAGGTTTGAGCCTCCTTGACCACATGCATCTGGATAAAGAGGTCAATATCGGGGACGATTAACGAGAGGCCATTGAGCTCTCCTAAGCGTCTATTGGCCTCGGCCAGCAAGCTATGAATTTCGGGATCCTCCCAAGTCCAGGAATGATTCACTGGGCTGGGTTGGAAGCTCTGGTAGTGATACTGCTGGCGGAGTTCCCCTGGGTGAAACTTCTCTATGTTCATAGGTGGATTAAAAACGTTTTAGGCAAAATATGTATTTATACCCCTTGTTGCAATCCAATTTGAGGCCAAATCGAGTTTTTGAATAAAGATTGTGCCTTTTTTGTATTTATTGCCTGGCGCAAAATTCATGTGCGGCCGCTGCGAGGAATTTTAAACCTCATTCATTGCGAAATCGATTGCATCGAGGCGAGGGGTCTTCGAGGCATGATCACGCCTGAGCCTTTTCGATCAAGTGGACTGGTAGGCATGTTTTTCCCAGTGATCGAGTTTGCGCAAAAACTTGGGCTGTTGGGTAATTTCCGTCTCTGAGTCAAAACCATCACACCCAGAGACATTCTGATGCACGTCCCGAATGACCGCGAAGAGTTCAAAAAAGGTAACAAAAGGTAACAAAAATTTCGCAGGATCCGCGGAAATCCGCGAGGAGGGGCCAGGGAGGGAAGTTGCCCGTAGAGCCTTTATTCATCAGCCTGAAAGAGTAATTTTGGCTGATTTTGAAGTGGTGCGCGATACAGGGTTCGAACCTGTGACCCCTACCGTGTCAAGGTAGTGCTCTACCACTGAGCTAACCGCGCAGTTGCGAGGTGCCGACGGCACCTCAAGGGTTGTGCATCATAATTCCCCCGCGTCCGGAGGCAACTTTTTTCCTTTGGTCGTCTTCGCGGGCCAGTCGAAGGATCGGGGTCAGCGCTTGGCTTGTACCTCCATTGACTTCACCTCGGACTCGTCGCGGAAGGTGAGGGATACGGAGTTGAGGCAATAGCGAAGCCCGGTCGGAGGAGGGCCATCCTCAAAGACATGGCCCAGGTGACCACCGCAACGGGCGCAGAGGATCTCGGTGCGGATCATGCCGTGGGAGGCATCGCGCAGTTCGGTGATGTTCTCCTTGGCGAAGGGTTGGTAAAAGCTCGGCCAGCCGGTTCCTGAATGAAACTTCGAAACTGAGGAGAAAAGCGGCAGGTCGCAGCCCGCGCAGAAGTAAATGCCTGTCTTGTGATTGTCCAGGAGGTTGCCGCAGAAGGGCGCCTCGGTTCCCTTGGCGCGCAGGACACGGTAGGCGGTGGGCCCGAGCTGCTTCTCCCACTCCGAGTCGGTCTTCACCACGCGGGGCACCTCGGTGACAGGACCCGGCTTCCCATCGGATCCGACGAGTCGCACGGCGACGGTTTTGGCATCGCTTGCGGGTATTTGTGCGGGCATGAAGGAGACCATAGAAAGCAGCAGCGCTGCGGGCAAGAGTTGACGTTTAGTCATGGGAAGACCCTAGCATAAGAATCTGAAAAATATGGAACTCAGGAAATCAGGAAGGGAAAAGGACCATACATAGCTTACAGACCATCTCCCAAGCACGCTGTGTATTCCTGATGATCTTCATGGTTGATTCTTACGGTAGTTTTTCTTCAGTTCCTGAGTTCCATATTAATCCGCACCCTTTTTCCTTGTCCCTGCCGTTGCGGATGGTGAGATCGTTGGCTGTGAGTTCCGTCCTTCCCTGGTTCCTGATTGCCCTTGGCTCCTATCTGCTCGGATCGATCCCGGCGGGATTCATCGCGGGTAAGATCTGTGGCATTGATCTCCGCACGCAGGGCAGCGGGAACATCGGCGCCACCAATGCCCTGCGGGTCCTCGGAAAGAAGTGGGGCTACGCGGTCTTCCTCTTCGATTTCCTGAAGGGATGGCTTCCCGTGAAATTCGCCCTGATCTGGAGCACTTTCGCAACCATCGATCCGGCCTCCGCCCCCGGCGCGCTCGCCGCCCTTGGTGCGCTCATCGGCCACAGCTTTCCGGTGTGGCTGGGATTCAAGGGGGGCAAGGGGATCGCCACTTCGGCGGGAGTGATCGTCGTGCTCTTCCCTCAGGCATTCCTCTTCTGTCTGGGCGTCTGGCTTCTGCTCTTCACGACAACGCGCTACGTCTCGGCAGCCTCGATCGGGGCATCGATTGCCCTGCCCTCGGCTGTCGGCGCCCTCTTCCTGCTCCACCGCACCGACTGGCTGGCATTGGCGGTCTCGATCGCGATGTGCTTCCTGGCTGTCTGGCGTCATCGGTCAAACATTGCCCGCCTGCGAGCGGGGACCGAATCCCGCTTCGAACGCAAAAAGAAATGAGTGCCTCGTCAGTAGCCGTCATCGGCGCGGGAGGCTGGGGTACGGCCCTGGCTCTCGTCATGGCCCGCCGCGGCCTCCATGTTCCCCTCTGGGGCCACGATGCACGCCACGTCGAGGTGATGCGGTGCGAGCGAACCAACGAGAAATACCTTCCAGGCATCACGCTTCCCGACGGGATCCTTCCAACCCCGGAATTGGCCGAGTGCCTCGACGCCGAAATTCTCTTCGTGGCCGTCCCCTCGAAACATCTCGCCGAGGTGACCGACCGACTCGCCGAAACCGCGGGATCGCGGAAGCCTGTGCTGGTCTCCTGCACGAAGGGGATCGAGCGTGAGCGGGGTCTGCTCATGAGCGAGGTGATTGCTACCCGTTTTCCCGGAGCCACGATTGCCGTCCTCTCGGGCCCCAATCTCGCGGGCGAAATCGCGAAGGGGATTCCCGCCGCCGGTGTGATCGGCTGCGGCGAGCCCGATGCACTGAAATCCATCCAGTCACTGTTCGAAGGGACCAGCTTCCGTGCCTACACGAGCAGCGATCTGCGTGGGATCCAACTAGGAGGCGCCCTCAAGAATGTCTTTGCGATCGCGGCCGGCATCTCAGACGGACTCGGCCTTGGTGAGAATGCCAAGGCGGCTCTGGTCACCCGGTCCCTTGCGGAGATGACGCGTCTCGGCACTGCGATGGGAGGAGAGCGCGAAACCTTCGGCGGTCTCAGCGGCATCGGGGACCTCATGGTCACCTGCTTCAGCGAGCGGAGCCGGAATCATCAGGTCGGGTTCCGCCTCGGTCAGGGCGAGACGCTTTCCGTAATCACCTCCTCCATGGCCATGGTGGCGGAGGGCGTCCCGACAGCCGCCAGCGCCCACGCCTCCGCGCGGCGCCTCGGCGTCGAAACCCCGATCATCGACGAGGTTCACGCCCTTCTGCAGGGGGCCAAGTCACCCGGCGAGGCCATGAAAGCGCTGATGAACCGCCAGCTCAAGGCAGAGGGATAGGGAAGGCCGTTCGCCATTGATGGCATCCGCCTCCCGGCGGACGGTGCCACCCCTAGCGGGGCTGACACCGTCAGTCTACCGCGCTCGTCCCCACGAGCTTGCTTCATCCTTTTTCATTTTTCATTTTTCATTCATCATTTTCCCATGTCCTCCATCCACATCGCCCGCAATCACCAACCCTTCGGCACGTTCTCCGAGGAGGATCTCCGCGAAGGAATCGTCTCCGGCCGCTTCGTCTCCAGCGACCTTGCCTGGCGCGAGGGAATGGCCGAGTGGAAGCCTCTCGGCGAGATGGCCCCGCAGTGGGGCATGGAAACACCGGCACCCGCCCTCACTCCCGTCTCAACGAGCGCCGTTGAAACAACCACCTCACTTCCCGGTGATGGAACGGAACCTGCCTGGGAGGAGCGCGAGCGGATCGGATTCTTCCCTGCGATCGGGCAGACGATCAGCGCCGTGCTGATTCGCCCCTCCCCCACCTTTGCGGCGATGAAGCAGAGCGGTGGCCTCGCCAACCCGCTTCTCTATTTCGTGCTGCTGAGCAGCACCATGTTTGCGGTCTCCGCCCTCTACCAGATGGGCGCCACCTCGATGAACCCCGAGGTCTTCGCCAAGGGCCTGCCACACGCCTCCAAGACCGCCTTCTCGGTGGCCCTCATCGGCTCGATCCTGATCTCACCCGCGCTCTATGTGGTCAGCGCCTTTCTCTCCTCGGGCATCACCCACCTCTGCCTGAGGATTCTTGGCGGGGCGACGAGACCCTTCGAGACCACCTTCCGGGTCATCTGCTACGCCCAGGCCAGCGCCATGGTCTTCAACCTCCTGCCTCTCTGCGGCGGCCTGATCGGCGTGATCTGGGGTGCCTACTGCATCATCATCGGACTCAAGGAGACTCACCGCACCTCCGGCCTGAAGGCCACGCTTGCCATCACCCTTCCGGGACTGCTCTGCTGCGGCGGTCTGCTGCTGATCGCCACGGCGGCCGGCATCAGCGTGGCCGAGTTGAGCAAGTACTCCCATTGAGGGGCCTGAGGTGAGGATCCAACGGCGCCCGATCATTCCGGGCAGCCGTGACCACGAGTTGGTCTGGGGATCCCTCCTCCTGCTTGCGGCCCTGCTTGCAACCGCATGGCTCTTCTCGGGCATCGCCACTCCGCGTTGCCTGCTGCATGCGGCAACCGGGATCCCCTGCCCGAGCTGCGGCATGACGCGAGCATCCTGGCACCTTCTGCATGGAGAGATCGGCGCGGCCTTTCTCCTCAACCCCCTGATGACGACGGCACTCCTCGGTACAGCCCTCTATGTCTGCTATGCCGCCGTGGTCGTCATTGGAAGACTCCCGCGCCTGCGGTTGGAAGCCTTCACGAAAACCGAGGCCAACTTCGTCAGGTTCACGGCAATCGGCCTTCTCGCCGCGAACTGGATCTATCTGATCACGCGAGGAAGGTAAGGGGGTCTCACAATCAGACGGCGCCGGGATTTTCGATGCGGGTCAAGGCATCCAAGCGCCGCTGTATTGAAAATACAGCAAGCGCGGGATAACGCCGAACCGCGCGAAAAGCGCAAGCCCTCAGCTGTCTAGATTTTGCGGAGCTGGATGGAGTCAAACTTCTCCTCCCCCTCGACGATGTCGCTCATGACGATGAGCTGGTCACCCTGCTTGAGAAGTCCGCGGGAGAGAAGGAGTTCCTCGGCTTTCTTCACCGATTCCTCGGGGGTGGCGCCAAAGGGCATGATGAAGGGAATGACGCCCCAATTGAGCGTGAGGTGACGGGCGGTCACCTCGGAGGGAGTGAACGCGTAGATGGGGGCATGCTCGGGCCTGATGTGGCTGGTGTAGTCGGCCATGTGCCCGTGACGGGTGAGGACGAGGAGCGAGGCGTTGGGGAAGGAGTTTGCCAGGACGACGCCGGAGTGCGCGGTCTTCTGGCGGGGGGTGATGAGGGAGGTCTGGTCGGCGAAGTGGGCACTGCCGCTGCGCTCGATGCGTCGGGCGATCCGGTCGAGCACCTTCACGCAGTCGACGGGGTATTTCCCGACGGTGGTCTCTCCACTGAGCATGATGGCATCGGCCTGCTCGAAGACGGCGTTGGCCACGTCGGTCACCTCGGCGCGCGTCGGCACAGGGTTCTCGATCATCGACTCAAGCATGTGGGTGGCGACGATGACCTGCTTGCCGATCTTCAGGGCGGCCTTGAGGATGCGGCGCTGGATGATGGGTAGTTCCTCCATGGGGCACTCGATGCCGAGGTCGCCGCGTGCGATCATGACGGCGTCGGTCTCCCTGATGATCTCGTTGATGAGCTTCACCGCGCTCTGGTCCTCGATCTTGGCGATGACGCGGGCCTGGCTCCCATGCGAGGCCAGCACACGGCGCATCTCGACGATGTCGGAGGGCTCGCGACAGAAGCTCAGGGCGACGAAATCCACACCGACCTCCGCCCCGACGGCGACGTCGGCCATGTCTTTCTCGGTGAGGGGGGGGAGGTTGACCTTCACCCCGGGGAGGTTGATGTGGCGACGGGATCCGAGTTCGCCCGGAGTGAGGACCTCGCAGCGGATGCGGTTGTTGATCTTGGAGAGGACCTTGAGATGAATGACGCCGTTGTCGACGAGGACGACGTCACCCTCGTTGATGTCGTCGATCAGGCCGTCGTAGTTGACATTGACCGAGTAGAGTTCCTCGCTGCGGGCTCCGCGGACGGTGAACTCCATGGTGTCCCCCACCTTGAGGTTGAGCTTGGTGGGCAGGTCGCCGGTACGCACGGCGGGACCCTGCGTGTCGAGGAGGATGCCGACCGGCATGTCGAGTTCGGCGGCGATATTGCGGATCGTGGGGACGATCTTGCGGACCCAGTCATGCTGGCCGTGGCTCATGTTGAGCCGGAAGATGTTGGCTCCTGCCAGGATCATCTCGCGGAGGCGCTCGGGTGACTCCGTCGCGGGGCCGAGGGTGCAGATGATCTTGGTTTTGCGCAGTGTGGTGGTCATGGGTGTGTTGGCTGTTGGAGCATGGGAAGAGACGAAGGCCTCTTTTTGGGCAAGCTCAAGAGCAAATCAGAGGCGCGGCCTCTTGGGAAGTCCCGTTCGCCGACCATCACCTCCATCAGCCCACGGCCCCCGCACCATGGGAAGCTGTGGTGAGGCAGACCCCCAATTACTGAAGTCCCTTTTTCGGGATGACGAACTCGGGCCTCTGAAAGGCGGGCAGGAGTCCGACCTTCTTGGGACGACGGGTCCGGCGCTCGGTGATCAATCCCTTCTGGAAGCAGTATTCCGAAAGGGTGGCGGTGATCTCGCGCGCGGTCCTGACGCGGTCGACGGACAGCCCCCCGAGGGAGGCCCCCCCCGCATTCGCCACCGCTCCGGGAATGAAGAAAGCCCCCGCCGGAGTGAAGGCGGCCCAGGCACCCGGTGCAAGACCCGAGCCGCCCGTGGTCAGCATGCTGAGAAACATGGAAGGAGTCTTGCCGGAGAGATCGAGGATCTGGACGCGGGTCTCGAGCTTGGTGCCGCCGGCGCCGAATCCAACGCCGATCCTCAAGGCGCGGCTCCCTTGATTCACCCGGTCGTAGACGCCCTTGACGAGCCAGAAGTTTCCTTTGGGCAGGGGAGCCCCCTCGGGGAGAACCTCGGCGGGGGCGATGTGCTTGGTGAGTTGCTCCTGAATGTTGACGGCCAGGGCCCGACGCTCCGCCTTCACGAAGGCCAACAGGTCGTGGTTGCTGCGGTCGACGCGGAAGCTGTCGTATGGAGCGGTGAACTCCTGCACATAGATCTTGTCGGGGAGTTTCCCGGGAGGCTTCCCCTTCGGGTTGATGTTGCCCACGCTGACCGAGGCGCAACCGGCAAGGAGCAGCAGGGGAAGAAGCGTGAGGTGTTTCAACATCCGGAAAATATTCAAGGTGATTGAATTTGCTCGCGAATGGCCGGAAGTCCATGAAAAAGACAGCGTTGCCATGCCTGCCGCGGATCTTCACAACGCCCTGCCGCCCCCGCTGCTTCTGCTCCCCTTTGCGGTACTCCTGCTTGCGATCGCAGGGATGCCATTCCTGGCAACGCACTGGTGGGAGAGGCACTACCCGAAGGTGTCCGTGCTCCTCGGAGGAGTGACGGTCCTGTACTATATCGCGGTTCCGGGAGGTGCGGCCCGCCTGCTCGATCCGCTCCATGAATATGTCGGCTTCGTCGTCGTCATGGCCGCGCTCTTCATCGTGGCGGGAGGCATTCACATCGGTGTCTCCGGCGAGGCCACGCCATTGAGGAATGTGATCTTTCTGATGATCGGTTCGGTGATGGCCAGCATCATCGGCACTACGGGGGCCTCCATGCTGCTGATCCGCCCTTGGATCCGGATGAACAAATACCGGATCACCGGATTCCACTGTGTCTTCTTCATCTTCCTGATCTCGAATGTCGGCGGAGCCCTCACCCCGATCGGCGATCCGCCGCTCTTCCTGGGATTCCTGAAGGGTGTCCCCTTCTGGTGGACGCTCGGGCATCTCTGGCGGCCATGGCTGCTGACGACGGGGCTGCTGCTCGGGATTTTTTACCTCATCGACCGGGAAAACTTCCTGCGAGCCCCGCGCGTCGTGCGCGATGAGGCGACTGCGGAGGAACGCTGGAGCATTGAGGGACTGGGGAATCTCGCGGCGCTTGGTGCCATCCTGGCCGCTGTGTTTCTACCCAGTCCCTGGAGGGAACTTCTCATGGTGGCGGCGGCACTCCTCTCCTGGTATCTCACCCCCCGCCTCACCCATCAAAAGAACGACTTCACCTTCGCCCCGATCAAGGAGGTGGCATGGCTCTTTCTCGGAATCTTCGCAACAATGGTGCCGGCTCTGGATTACCTGGAGCATTACGCCCCTGAATTGGGCGGTTCCCTTGGGATGGGCCCGCTCCATTTCTTCTACCTGACGGGCGCCCTTTCCTCCTTCCTCGACAACGCCCCCACCTACCTGGCCTTCCTCTCGGTGGAGTTGGGCCTGAAGGGAGGGATGCTTGGCAATCCCGAGGATGTCCTCCGGATCGCGACCCATGATCCCAGGCACCTGATCGCCATCTCAATGGGCGCGGTGTTTTTCGGCGCCATGACCTATATCGGCAACGGGCCCAACTTCATGGTCAAGAGCGTGGCAACCCAGTTCGGCGCAAACACTCCGGGATTCTTCGGTTACATCGTCCGCTACGCCATCCCGATCCTGCTTCCCGTGCTCGCGCTGGTCGGCTGGCTCTTTCTCAGGTAGCCTGACGGCATGTTCACCGGACTTGTCGAATCGATTGGTCGCGTCCGTTCCCTTGACCGGCGCGGTGATGCCGCCCGCCTGACTTTGGAGACCCCGCTCGCCGCCGGGCTCTCCCTCGGCGAAAGCCTGGCCGTCAACGGTTGCTGCCTCACCGTCACCTCGACCGATGGGGATTCGGCATGCTTCGACCTGCTGGGAGAGACCCTCGCCCGGACCAATCTAGGCGGGCTTGTTCCGGGAACCCGGGTGAATCTCGAGCGCGCCCTGCGTGCCGACGGACGCTTCGGAGGCCACTTCGTGCAGGGGCACATCGACACCACGACCGAGGTTCTCTCCGCGGAAACCAAGGGAGCGGACCTCAATCTGATCATCGCGCTGCCGGAGGCCGGAGCCCGTTACCTGATCGAGAAGGGGTCGATCGCCGTGAATGGTGTCAGTTTGACCGTCGCCTCGCTCGCCGACGATCGCTTCGGTCTCTGGATCATCCCCCACACCTTGCAGGAGACCAACCTCGGAGACCTGCGCGCAGGCAGCCCCGTGAACCTCGAATACGACATGCTGGCCAAATACGCGGAGAGGCAGATTGCCGCGCGGTAGCGCAGCAGGAAACCTGAGGCTTGAAACTTGAAACCTGAAACAAGAATTAACCGCAGAGGCACAGGTCCATTCACCTTAAGGAAGTGAATTTCCTCTTGATGCGCTAACTTCAGCCCATCCTCCTTTTCAGGTCTCCAGTTTCAGGTTTCATCCCGATCTCCCCCCATGCTCCGCATCGCCCTCCTCATGCTCTTCCGGGACAGGGCGAAGTACGTGATGCTGGTCGGCGGCCTGACCTTCTGCTCCCTGCTGATGACCCAGCAGACATCGGTCTTCTGCGGGATCATGCTCTGGACCACCGCGACCGTGCGGAACATCGATGCGAAGGTCTGGGTCTTCGACGCCAAGGTGGAGCAGGTCAACGAGGTGATCCCCCTGCGCGAGATCGAGGTGACGCGCGTGCGGAGCGTCCCGGGCGTGGAGTGGGCCGTTCCCCTCTATCTGGGGATCGAGCAGGCGCGCCTGAGCGACGGCTCCTTTCAGAACGTCCAGTTGACGGGCCTCGACACCGCAACCTTCGTCGGCAGGCCAATGGAAATCCTCAAGGGGCGCATCGAGGACCTGCGACTGCCCGACGCCGTGATCATCGATCAGGTCGGCGTCGAGAAATACCGCAAAAAGGGCATCCACATCGATATCGGGACCTCCTTCGAGATCAACGACAAGCGCGCCGAAGTCGTCGCCATCTGCCATGAAAACCGCAGCTTCCTGGCCCAACCCTACGTCTTCACCACGTACGACCGCGCGCTCCAGTTCGCCAAGCCGCAGCGAAAGATGCTCAGCTGCGTCCTCGTGGAGCCGAAGCCCGGGGTGCCGCCGCAGGAACTTGCCGCGCGGATCAGTGCCGTGCCGGGATTGCGCGCCTTCGCCCGTGATGACCTCTTCTGGACGACCGTCCGTTGGTATATCAGGAACACCGGCATCCCGATCTCTTTCGGCACGGTCGTGCTGATGGGGATGATCGTCGGCATCGCCATCGCCGGACAGACCTTCTACCTCTTCATCCTCGACAACCTGCGCTATCTGGCGGCGCTCAAGGCGATGGGGGCCCGCATGCCGATCTTGACGGCCATGGTCTTCCTGCAGTCGTTCTCGGTTGGCATCGTGGGCTTCGGGATCGGCGTCGGATTGACCACCCTCTTCGGACTCAAGGTTCTCAAACTCGAGACCCCTCCCTTCTTCATGCCATGGCAGGTGCCCGTTGCGGTGGCCGGCATCATCATGCTCATCTGCTCCTTCTCCGCCTTGGTTGGCCTGCGACAGATCGCGAAGCTCGAACCCGCCGTCGTCTTCAAATGAGCGCCGAGGAAAACAAGGCCGCGAACATCTCCTTTCCCGTGGCCGTCAGGGTGGAGAAGGTGACCAAGACCTTCCCCAACGGCGACACGCCGACCTACGCCCTCCGCGATGTTTCCTTCGAGGCGCTCAGCGGTCGGTTGACCATGATTGTGGGACCTTCCGGCTGCGGAAAGACCACTCTGCTGAGTGTCATCTGCGGCACGATGAGGACCGATTCCGGGCGCATCGAGGTCTTCGGCAAGGACCTTGGGACGATGAGCGACGCGGAGATCACCGGATTTCGAAGCAGAAACGTCGGGTTCATCTTCCAGCAGTTCAATTTGATCCCGACGCTCACGCTGGTGGAAAACGCTTCCGTGCCGCTGATCCTGCAGGGATGGAACTACCGGAAGGCGGAGGAGAAAGCGGCATCCATCCTTGAGAATCTGGGGCTTGGAACACGCCTCCGATCCTTTCCCAAGCAGCTTTCCGGCGGCCAGCAGCAGCGCGTGGCTATCGCGCGCGCCCTCGTCCATGAACCGAGGCTGATCATCTGCGACGAGCCGACCGCCTCGCTCGATGCCAAGACGGGACACCATGCCCTTGACTTGCTCAAGCAAAGCGCCTGCCGTCCCGACCGCTGTGTCATCGTGGTCACCCATGACAGCAGGATTTTTTCCTTCGCCGACTCGATCGCCGAGATGGAGGATGGCAGGGTGATCAAGAGTTGTCCCGCCGCCGAGTACCACCATGCTTAAACGTCTCTCCATCCTTCTGGCCCTCCTTGGGATCGTCGCCGTCACGCTGCTCGTCCTCAGGCTCAAGAAACCGCTGCCGACGCCGGTCCCGCTGGTCGAGCCCTCGCGCGCGCCCTACGCCGATTCGATCGGGGCCCGCGGCCTCGTGGAGGCGGTCAACGAGAACGTCATCGTGGCCCCTATTCTGCCCGGGCTGATCATGGATATCTACGTGAAGGTGGGGGACCAGGTGAGAAAGGGGGACCCCCTGTTCCGTCAGGACACCCGCGACGCCACGGCGAAAGTGGCGGCTCAGCAGGCACAGGTTGCCCTGCTGGAGGCGCAGGTCAAGGAGGCGCAGGTCAAGATCGAGGACAAGAAGGATGATCTCGCCCGCGCCGACCGGCTTCTCGCACAGCGGGTGATCAGCGAGGATGTGCAGAAGCGCAGGTACTTCGACCTGCAGGCAGCCGAGTCGGCGTTCGACTCTGCTTGCGCGAATCTCCAGCTGGCCCGTGCCCAGTTGACTCAGGCGGAGGTGAATCTCGATCTCCTCACCGTCCGCGCACCGCGCGACGGTGAAATCCTGAGGCAGAACATGCACGAGGGTGAGTATGCGGGCGTCGCCCCTTCCGATCCGAACGCACCCTCCCTCCTGCTCGGGGAAACGGACAGACTGCAACTCCGCGCCGATGTCGACGAGGACAGCGCCTCCCGGGTCATTGCCGGGGCGCCGGCGGTCGCCTACATCAAAGGGATGCGCTCCGACGCGATCCCGCTCCGCTTCGTCCGGATCGAGCCATACATCACCGTGAAGAAATCACTTACCGGTGACAGCACCGAGCGCGTCGACACACGCGTCCTGCAGGTGATCTACCAATTCGACAAGACCAAGGTGCCGGTCTATGTCGGTCAGCAGATGGATGCCTTCATCGACGGTGCTCCCCAGTCAACGAATGCGCCCCTTCCCCGGGAAAAAACCAACTCCGTCATCATCCTGGCACCATCCGCACATCCCTGATCCCTACCGGCAGGGATACCCGCAGGCAGTTCGGCTCCCCGTTTCCAGCGACTCATGACAGAACCGAAGACATTTGGCAGCCATCGCACCAATTCCGCGAGGCGAACCGACCTCGACGCCCTGCGCGGGGTCGCGATGCTTCTCGGCATCGTCCTGCATGCATTGCTGAGTTTCATCCCGACCCCTTGGCCCGTTCAGGACACCCGGCAGAACGGCCTTTTTTTCATCCCCTATGCGGCGATCCACATGTTCCGGATGCCGCTGTTCTTCCTGATCAGCGGATTCTTCACGATGTTCATCCTCCAACGGCACGGCCTTGGTGGAATGATCAGCCAGCGGGTCCGAAGGATCCTCTTCCCCCTGCTGCTTGCCCTGATCACGATTGTCCCCGTGGATAATCTCCTCAAGCGGGAGGCGCGGGATTTGTCCGTGCCTGACCCCGCGAAGCGGGGTCCTCTCGTCCATGCGATCCTTTCGGGCGATCAGTTCGAAGTCATGCGCCAACTCGACATGGGGGCATCCGTCAATCAGGCCGACCCTGCCTATGGTTTAACCCCTCTCTGCTGGGCTTCGCTCTCGGGAAACGATCAGGCGGTCTCTCTCCTGGTGGAGCACGGGGCGGACCTCCGCGGGCAGGATTCCTCCGGGAACACGCCGCTTCATGAAGCGGCATTGTTCTGCCATCCCCGGACAGTCCGCCTGCTTCTCGAGCATGGCGCGGATCCATCCGCAAGGAACAATGCGGGATCGACCCCCCTGGGCGTCTGCGCCGCGATGTTGGAGCTGAAGAAGGATGCCGCCGTCAAACTCGGACTCGAACTTCCCGGGGATCCTGAACTGCGCGGAAGAATACATGATACGTTTGAGTTGCTTGTCCCGGCGCAGGGATCCAACTCTTTTTCCTCGTGGTTCGACAGGGTGACTGCACGTTACAGGGAGTTCCTTGTCTCGAACGATTTCCTGATCCGCGTGAACGGTCACTCCCTGCATCTCTTCGACGAGGAGATGCTCGACCACCTCTGGTTCCTGTGGCTACTGCTCTGGCTGGTGGCGGGTGTTGCGCTGGCCGTCCGGATGGGGTTCCCTCCCTCCGGGAAGTTCATATGGTGGATTCCCCCTCTCACCCTGTTGCCTCAGGCATTCATGGGGACGGTGCTCGGGCCGGATGTCTGGCTCGGACCCCTTCCCCCGCCCCATCTTCTGCTCTACTACGGCCTGTTCTTCTGGTTCGGAGCCGCGGTTTTTTCACGTGACGGCATGCAGACCGGGATGGGAGCAGGCTGGAAGATCCTGCTTCCTCTTGGGCTGCTGATCCTGTTGCCGGCCTCATTCGTGCTGATTGGCAACCGCTGGGCCGGATCACTCGTTCAATGCGCTTACGCTTGGATCGTCACGCTCGGAATCATGGGTCTCTTCGGCCGTTACTGCAGCCATCTCGGCTACCGCGCCCAATGGTTCTCCGACTCATCCTACTGGATGTACCTCGCCCATCTTCCGCTGGTACTGGCGATCCAGATCGCGGTGTTGCCCCTCGGTTGGCCACCCTCCCTCAAGTTCCTCATGGTGATGGTGGTTGTCACAACCCTACTGCTCACCTCCTACCGCTGGCTGGTCCGCTACACCTGGATCGGCACGCTGCTCAACGGGCCCAGGAAGCCACCGCAGGCGGGCTGAGGCGGCTGGCAACGGAGTTACTTGGAGGGTGCGTTTGCGGCTTTTCGACCGACAAACGAGACATAGCTCCAGAGGCCGCCATAGGCCCTGCGGACAACCAGGTGCTCCGGCTCCAGCAGCGACGAGAGAAGCGGCAGGAGATGAGCCTCCATGCAGACGTGATGATTACCCATGTGGGTCCTGAACCAACGCGCAGGAGTGTCGTGGAAATCGACGGCCGCAAGAATCCCTGACGGGCCAAGGCTGTCCACGGCCGCGGCAAGAACCTCGTCCCAGCCTGGATTCATCATGCTCAGCGAGTAGGAGAAGAGCACCGCGTCCGGGCGAGTCTCCAGGGGGCCCCGCTGGATCTGCCGCCGCAGAATGACCCTCTTGCCGAAGCACGCCGTCCTGCGGGAGGCGACGGCCAGCATCTCGGGAGAGAGGTCGATGCCCGTTATCCGGGCTTCCGGAAAAATCCGGGCCAGATGCGCAAGGTTGCGTCCGGTGCCGCATCCGATCTCGACAATCTCACCACCCTCAGGGAGGCGTGCGCGGATTTCCTTGAGGATCCCCTTCCTCCCGAAAAGGAAGAGCCATCGGGTGGCGTCGTAGATGGTTGCGTGGAACCGGTAATATCGCTCGAGCTCCTCCATGGCGTTTCCGTTCCTCATCGCACCTCGGCAAGGTGAAGACTGCCGTAGGTCCCGACCCGGTCAGCGGTGTGGAGCGGTTCGGAAAGGTCGGGGCGAAACCGCAGGCGTCCGGCGATGTCGTCCGGAATAAAGGAGCAATCCAAGCCCGCAGAGCGGAGGAGAATCCTGGTTCCGGGACGGCTGTTCGCCAGGATCAGCTCCCATTCCTCAAGCAGGCCTTCGGGGTCATGCCAGGCAAGCCAGTCCTGGTGGTCAAGCAGCACGAAGTGAGAGTAGACGCCGGGATTCTTCCGCAGAAAGCCGGCAATCGAGGTCGAGTGGAGCCGGACCGAATCAAGAGCCGCCGAGAGCGCCTCCTGGTTCCCGCGCCTCAGATATTCAGGGCAGCAATCCAACGTGTAGGATCCGGTCGTGTAGACGCGCCAGAAATAATTATCCCGGGAAGGAACCTCCGTCATCACGTGCCGAAACTTGTCCCGGATGTAGCCAGGCAGTCCGCCCGGATGGGATCTGTCGATCAAGCGAACCTGTGCGGGCGGCACACCGACCAGCGACATCAAGGCCGGATGGCTCAGGAACCACTTTAGCCAAGGCTTCCAGATGTGCGGCTCCGCCATGGAGTAGATGTCCCGCTGCTCCGCCAGCGAGGAGGCGTCCAGGAGCGCCAGCGCGAGTCCCCTCAGGTTCACCCCTAGCAGCGAGGCCACTTTCCAGATCAACCATGCGGCGGATCCCGCGGTGCCGTGCCAATAAAAGGAGGATCTGGATCCCGCTGGACTGAACATGGAGAGGCGACGGCTCCAAAAACGCTCCGCATCAGAGCTCAGAAAGCCTCGGGCAGAACGGAAAACTTCATGCCGGCCCGGATGCGAACCGATTCCGAAGAACTGGAAGAGATCGCTGAAATCCCCTCTCCTGATCAGCGCCATCTTGAGTTCCAGCAGAAAATTCTGGCGGGGGTTGATGTCGACTGAGTGGATCGACCTGGGGCCGTCGAGCAGCATGTCGAGGATATTGCACCCCGCGCTCGTGATGGCCACCACCTCGCTTGCCGTATCTATCCCGAGAAGGGCCCGGTCAATACGCGGATCCTCCCAAGTCGCGTTGTAGACAAGGCGGCTCCCGTGCAATGTCCTGAAAAGCCCTTGGTGCAGGAGAGTTCTTGGGGTGGCTGTCACATGCATTTGGGTTCTGAATTGGCCCACGTCATCAGGAGATCCGCCCAGACATCCAAACGCTTCTTCAGAGCTGCTTCAGGCTCAATCGTTCCCGCCCTCTGGCCGCAGTATTTTTTATCTTCAAGAATCAGTCCCCGATAAGCCTTCCTTAACGACTCTCTGAAGTGCTCCATCGTCGTTGACTCATCCCATGACACCACCCGGTGGCGCAAGCCAAGCGACGCCGCACGGATTGCATTCCTTTGCTGCTCGGGTTGAGCCGTGACAATGAGGATGATCGGTTTGTCCAGAGCTTGCGCGGTAGCCAGTGCCGCCATGCCGGGAGCTGACACAAGCAGCTCGGCACGGGCGGCGACATCAATCCAATCCGTTGCATAGGGCCGCCATCCGGGTCTCCCTGCATACCCCTCGCCGAGGAAGAAGACACCCCCGTCCGCGGACTCATCGCCAATGTTGCGATGATGTTCATCGGGAGACCGCGCAATGGCTTCCTGAAGTCCCGTTTCCAGGGCCTCAGCCAAGGCAGGATCGGAAAAATGAGGGTTGAGATAGACCGCGACTTTTCGAGCTGGCTGCTTGCCTCGCCCTGCGTTGATCAAGGCAATCGGGGTCGGCAATTGATGTTCAGGCGATGAGAAATCCGCCCGCTCGGGTACCGGGAAGGCGAAATCATGCACGAGCCTTCCCCTCGCACGCGACAGCCCGAATCCCACCCACCAATGAAAGAAGTGCGCCCAAGGGCCCAACATGCGTCCCATGAAGTTGCGTTCGAGGGATTCCCTCAAGCTCCAGCCATAAACATGAACGGTGCGACGCCGCCAGGGATTCAGGCCGCCCATCACCAGAAGGGCCGGATGGAAGGAATCGTTAACGATCAGATCCACCCCGGCCACCCGTCGTGATAAGCGCCGGATATCGCGAAGCATATGCCAGGGCAGGAAAAAATAGGTGGTGACACGCAGATCCGTGGCCCATGTCCGCATTTTTTGCCGCTTGTCGAAAAGCACCGCGTAGTGACGCGACAACACCTCCGCTGGCACGCCGAATTCGGCAAAGAATCCACGGCCTGCATCCGATGTGGTGAGGACCGAAACCTCCGCCCCGCGGGCACGCAGGGCATGATAGAGCAACTGTCCGCGCATCAGATGTCCCCGTGCATCGGCCGTGGCCATCAGCAGGATATGAGGTGTTGAAGCGGACAAGACGATGAATTGCTGAAGGGTGCCAAAATAGACCTATGCCATTAGAGGCCAGTGCCTATTATCCTTCCAGCATTTTGGCCATCAATGCACGCACGTCACGACAGCCATGTATCGGAGGTAACGCACTGCCCCCAGAAGGAGGGCTTCCTGAAATTCCTTCTCTGGTTGCCCGTGAATATCCTGCAGGCGGTCAGCCTCGGAGTCCTCTGTGGAATCGTGATTCCGCTAGCGATTGCAGCCCGGAAGATTTCCGGGAATACCGGGCCGGCTCTATGGATGGCTCGAAATGTCTGGGCGCGGGTCATTCTCGCGGGAGGCTTTTCCAGCTTGCGCGTTGCGGGGTTGGAAAATCTGTCCCGTGCGCGGCCAGCGCTCATCGTCTCCAATCACCGATCTTACGCGGACATCCCTATTCTCTACAGGGCACTCCCGATTCCGCTTAATTTTGCAGGCAAGAAGGAACTGGAACGCATGCCTCTGATCGGAATGTTTGGACGTGCCGTGGGCATGATTTTCCTCGACCGCTCCACCCATCAACGCGCCGCCAAGGGAATCCTTGATCTCAAGGCGTCATTGGAACGCGGTGAATGGATGGGGGTTTTCCCGGAGGGAACCCGATCGGTGGACGGGACACTCGGGCGCTTTGCCTCGGGATCATTTGCCTCGGCAATCGCGGCGGGCGTGGATGTCTTGCCGGTGGCAATTCTGGGAAGTGACCGCATGCTGCGAAGGGGTGGCTTTCTGGTACGGCCTTCAAAGCTCGAGGTGCTGATCGGGAAACCCATTCCAACCACCGGCCTGAAACCAGGCGACCGTTTTGAACTCGCGTCGAAAACGAATTCTGTGGTCTCCGGACTCATGGCCGGCACTGGGTCGGATGCATAGCCTCTCGCGCTATCTGGATTTATGAATGGGCCAATTGCCCTGCCGGGCCCTTCTGGCAAGTTCCCTGTCGGGGGTGACGGCGTTCGGAAATCCCACAGCAAGGAGCATGGGCAGGTCATTGATGCTGTCGCTGTAGGCGCTGGAAGCGGCGAGGTCGATCCCGCGCTCTCCGGCCATGGAAACGATGGCCTTCGCTTTCTCCGGGCCATGCAGAATGCCTTGCGGGATGCGACCGGTGTAGCGGCCGTCGATCACTTCGGCACGGGTCCCGATGCCCCCTGTGAAGCCCAGTTTCTCCGCCAACATCTGCGAGAGCTCCTGCGGTGAGGCGGTCACGATCCAAACCTCCTTTCCGTTATCGAGATGGTGCCGGGCCATCTCCACAACAAGGCCCCGGATGGCAGGCTTGATCGACTCGTCGATGATTTCCCTCCCAATCCTGAGCATCTCGGCAACCTCGGCATCCTTGACGAAGGATGCCGCGAAGTTTCCCCAGATTTGCGGAGCCCCCGCCAGCTCTTTCCGGGTCAGCATGAAACGAAGATTGGCCAGGGTGAAACGCGCCGCCTCGACTGGTGAAAACATGCCCCTCCTGAAACCTCCCCAGCCGAGATGAAAAAGAGAGGAGCCGCTGATCAGCGTGTTATCGAGGTCAAAAAATGCCGCGGAGCGGCCGGTCGTCGTCCCTGTGTCCGTCGGCAACCCGGTTCCGGCATGACCGGAGGGGTTCATTTTCCTTTTCGTGAAGAGTACCTATGCAAACTCAATGCGAGCACCAGATAGGCAACAATCATGATGACAGCCAATTGGAGGGAGAGAGCGGTGATCGCTTGGCTTGTCGAGTAATGCTCGCCGATTTCGTAGAGGGGTAAGGGGTAATTCAAGGTGATGTAGTCGATGGTTCCCCGGAAGGCCCAGAAGGCGGGGACAAAAAGTTTGGCAATCGTTGTCAGCGCCCCACCCGTCAACCGGATCAGCATACCCCCGAGCAGTAGTTGGGGTAGAATGAGAACGGGAAGTGTCAGCAGCGCTTGCTCGCGGGTCTTCACAAGCCCTGAGATGGTCAGACCGAAACCGGCGCAAACCATGGAGGCCAACCAACTGACCAAAAGGAACGGAGCAAGGGCACCCAACGGCGATCCTGCCGCGGTCAGTCGAAATGCTCCCTGCAGCAGGCAGACGCTTGGAACAATCTGGGCGGCCAGCACCACTCCCAAAAGAACGAATTTTGAGGCGATGTAGGCACTGGTCCTGACGCCGCCTGCAAACTCCCTCTCCATGATGGGGCGCTCCTTCACGATCTCTGTCAACCCGGCGAGGAAGCCCAGGATGAGAATGCCGAACATGACCGTGAAACGGAACTTCCAAGTCGGCCACGGATCGGTGATTTTCTTCTCAGGAACAACTGGAATACGGCCGGCGAGAGCCTCCTTCACGATCAGTGCGGTTTCCGGGGAGCGTAGTCGCTCCTGCAAAATCGGCTCCTTGTCCAAAAAGACACGGATTTGTGCAGGGACACTGATATCTTCGTGTGCATCACTCGCGGACAAAGCGAGGGCTCTTAAGGTGTGGCCCCAGAGTTGTCCGGCCAACTGGATTTCACGTGCTTCCAGAGGCCTGGAGAGGATCGACTTCTGGCCAAAGTGCTCGTTGGCAAAGCCCAAGTAGGCAAACGCCACCATCACCAGGGGAACGCCGATCAGAAATGCAAGCGAGCGTCTGTCGCGGAAGAGGACCTCAAGCCCCCGCTGCAACAGTGCACTGAACTGACGAAACCACGCGGGTCGCGGAGCTCGCTGGAGCAGTTCCACTTTGCTTGGAGGCTCGCCCTTGGAGGCATCAAGGGTCTCACTCTCCTGAAATTGAAAAACCTTGTGCAGGCCGACCCATTGTTCGACGGGCAGATCCTCGAGCAGCAAGTAGATCTCCGAAAGCCGATGGACGCCGAAGTGATCCAGCGCCTCCTTCACCCCGCCAGACCAGACCAGATGGCCGGAAGCAAGGATGAGCAGGCGGTCGGCAAGCTTGGCGTTTTCAAGGTGATGGGTGATGCAGAGGAGCGTGATGGAATGTTTTTTGGCATACATGGCCAGAAGCTGCATGATCCGGGCATCACTGGCCGGATCCAGACTGCTGGTCGCTTCATCGACAATCAGGATGCGCGGAAAGGAGAGCAGTTCCACGGCGAGACTGACCCGCTTCGTTTCTCCTCCGGAGAGGTTGCCGACCGGCGTGTCATGCCGATGGGCGATCCCCACATCCGTCTCGATGGCACGGATGCGCTCCGCGATCTCTCTCCGGTCCATCGAAGGGGGTAACCGCAATTTTGCCGCATACTGCAAAGCCCGACCGACCGGCAGTGCATCATGAACGATTTCCTTTTGAGGCACATAACCGATGAGACCATTGAGAAGCTCCGAGTCCCCGCTCACGCGCAACGAACCGAAACGGATCTCACCCTTGCTCGGTGTCAGTTGTCCCAGCAGCGCGCGCACCAGGGTGGTCTTTCCCGCACCGCTAGGCCCGAGAACGCAGACAAACTCCCCGGGCTTCACGGAGAGCGAGATGTCTTTGAGTAACTCGGGGCCGGAATCGCCGGCCGAGACGGCCAGTCCCTCCACCTTGAGGGAGAGGTTTCCGGCGAGGGAAGGGGAGTGGGCGTCGGAAGGGGTTGATGTCATGGCAGTTGATCTTCGTAGGCGGAGGGAGGCAGGGCGGGGTCGAGGGGTTTCTTGAACCGGTAATATCTTCCACCCTCGACGGTTGCTCCCGCACGGAGAACGGTTCCGTCGGCTTGCACCTCGAAATCCAAATGATCATTGTACAAATTCCTCAAAAGATTTGCCCGCATCAACGAAGCTCCGAAGAGGGTGAATCCGCTGTTCCCATTGGGATCAATCACCTTCTCCGAGGTGAGAACCAGCATCGGAAGCAGCATTTCGTCCGTGGTCTCTTCACCCAGGAAAAGAGGCTGTGGCGGGCTGTAAGGGTTCTTCGGATTTGCCGGGCTGTTGTCGTAGATCGCCGAAAACCTGATCTTGGTTCCCTTTGGGAGAAGCCGAGGCTCTTTGAAAAAGTAGGGCTGCTGCCATTCATACTGCCAATGCGGGACCTTTGAGATCGTGAATTGGCTTTGGTCCGGAAGGATGGCTGTCGCATCAAGGGACTGGGCCAGCAGGTGCGCATGCGGGATGATGCCGGCAATCATGCAATCCTCCGGCACCGTCCACTCCCCGCTGACCTTCATGCTCTTGATTCCGGAGGGAATGACCACCATCTCGCCGTGAAGGAAACGAAAGCTGGCGATCTTGGGAGGTATTTTGCCGTCTTTGCGCAGCCAGAGCCCGATCCGGGTGGAATCCTGCGACTGGATTCCATTGCGATGGTAGTGCATCTGGGCAATGAGATCGCTCCCGGCGGGAATGATGAAATCGGCATCCTCGGGGGCCGGGCAAGCACTCGTTCCAGGAACATAGCCGCTGAGAAAGCTGAGGAGCGGCATGCCGTCGGGGCGGGGCGGGGCAATACGGAATCCCACGCCATGGCGCGCCCAGAAACCGGGCCCTTTATCACCCTCGGTGAAGGTCGGGCCGGGGCCGCCGTGGTTGCGCAGGGCCTGTTCCGCCTCCGGATGGGGCAGATATCCGATGAGCGCGTGATGCACGATCGTCCGGTTGGAGGGAAGAAATTGGATGACCCGCACACGCAGGTCCGTGCTGCTGTTCAACGTAAAAACAAGATGGCGGTAAACATCGCTGCCGATCGGGCCGAGGTGGAATGGCTCCCCTTGCTCGAGAATGATGTCCGGGGGGCCGAGATCTTCCTGGAACTTGGAGAAATCAGGCAAGGGGTCTAACGGAGGAGCCGAGTTGGTGTCACCCTCCTGCTTCCCGGACTTGATCCATGATTCAAGGGTCTTCACTTCCGCAGCGCTGATGGTGTTTGCATTGCGGATCGCCAGATCGCTCTCCACTTGGGCGGGCGGCATCCGTCCTGCCTGGATCTCCCGAAGCCCTGTCTTCATCCAGTCAGCGGCATCATCGTAGCTGACAAGGGGAAACGGGCCCGCATTTCCCTCGCTGTGGCATGACATGCAATGGTTGCGTAAAATCGGAGCCACATCCTTGTGGTACGTGATCATGGTTTCCTTGGGAGTGGTCGGAGTGGCGGACGGAAGCGGATCCTGGCGCACGATCGCGCACCCGACGGGGAGCGTGCGGGGAACCCGCACCGCCGATCCCGACACGACATCACTCAGCGCTTCCCGGAGGTCCTCCCTCACGGGCGCTTGGGTTTGCACGCCTCGGACCTGGTAGAGGTCGTTGATGCGTCCCATGTACCGCACCTTGCCATGGCGGTCCAAAACGAAAGCCTCCGGAGTCGCGGTGGCGGAGAGAGAGGAGGCCACCTTGCCGCCGTTATCCACAAACAAAGGGAAGGAGACGCCGTAAGTCTTTTTGAATTTTTCCAAGTCGGCAACCGGAGTGCCATCGGTGAAAACTCCGAGAAGTCGCACACCGTGTGGTTGCTCCTCCTTCCACAGTTTTTCCAAGACCGGAGCAGCCCTCTGGCACAGTGGGCAGGTGGCATAAAGGAACACGATGACCGTGGCCGATGTCCCGGTGAGTTCCGAAAGGGGTCTGATGGCTCCCGAGGGATCGGCGAGGGTGAGTGTGCCAGTGTCTATCGCCGCTTCCGGCAAGGGTTCGAGGTGGCTCTGCTGAGAGTTCGGAGCTCCCTCCCCCTCCTGCCCTGGTTGGTTTTGGGAAAAAGCAACCACCTGCGACCAGAGAAACACGGTCGCAGCCACCAACACCCCGAGGCATCCTCTTCTGAATGAGAAGTATGGGGGGTGAAATGTCATCAGGAAACGGATTTGAGGCGTCGTATGGTGCCAGATCACACGCTTGGAATGCACTGGTTATCTCTGGATCCGGGTAGGGATGCGGTTTTGACCGAAGCGACCAAGCCGAGCTTGACCATGAGGCATATCACCAGCCAACTCGGGTCGATCTGCCACCATTCCAGTCCGTGTCGCGCGCTGGTCGGGAAGGCGTGGTGGTTGTTATGCCATCCCTCCCCGAGACCGAGAATCCCCATCAGGGCGTTATTACGGCTCTCGTCACCTGTCTCGTGGTCGCGGCTTCCCCAGAAGTGGCAAATGCTGTTCACGCTCCAGGTGATGTGGTGAACCATGAAGACCCGGACCAGACCGCCCCAGAGGAACCCCAAGAATGCGCCGGTCCAGGTGTGGGTGACCACGCCGGCGATCACCCCAGGAATGAGCAATCCGATCACGACCCAGAGGGGAAAAAGCCGATCGATGGTGACGATCCTCTTGTCGGCCAGCAGATCCGGAGCGTAGCGCTTCTGGTCTGTTTGATTGCAGGAGTCGCTGAAACTCCACCCGACGTGGGCGTGGAGAAGCCCCCTTGCGGCTCCGAGAAAACCGGATTTGCGGCCTGCATTGGGCGAATGCGGATCAAGTTCCTTGTCGGAGTGCTGGTGATGCCTGCGATGGGTGGCCACCCACCAGATCAGGTTCCCCTCGATCGCCATGCTGCCGAGAATCCCCAAAATCCACACCATGGCCGGGTTGGTCTTGAATCCTCCGTGGGTAAAAAGACGGTGAAACCCGATTGTGATTCCAAAACCGGTCAGAAGGTACATCACGCCGAAGAGCGCCAAATACATGGGGCCAAAACAACCTCCCCAAAGCAGGATCATGGCCGCAATAACCCCGAGGGGCGGCAGAAAGATCACCACAACGCGGATCAACTTCCAGGGAAGGCGGTTGGTTTGCACCGACCCGGCGTTATCTTGGGCAGCGGGCGTTGAGATATGCATGGAGATATGAGGATGACCTTGAGAGACAGGCGCTTGGCACTTGCTGCAAGTTCGAAAAGCATCTGCTTCCTGACGATCCAAGGCAATGTTTTCGATACAAAGCCCCCGCTGGACGGCCGTGGTAATCTCTTCCAATGAAGGCAGACCTCACGCCAGCGGAACATCAACTTGCCGAGACACTCAAGCCCTCGCTTGAAGAGGTGGAGTCCCATCCGGTCTTTGGCGCCGTTCAGACGGAAGCCCAGCTCCGAACCTTCATGGAGCACCATGTCTTTCCCGTCTGGGACTTCATGTCGCTTTTGAAGTTCCTGCAGGCCGAACTGGCCCCCTCCACCTGGCCCTGGATGCCTCGCGCGCACAGCGATCTCGTGCGCCTGATCAATGACATCGTGACCGGCGAGGAGTCTGACAAGCTTCCGAAATCACACCGGTCTGAGAGTACCCATGCGAGTCACTTCGACCTCTACCTCATGGCGATGCGCGAAGTCGGGGCCGACACCGCCCCGATTACCCGGTTTCTCGAAATCGTCCGAACGCAGGGGTTGGATGCGGCACTCGAGGCCCCGATGGTTCCCGAGCCCTCCCGGGCCATCATGAAGGAGACTTTCGCACTGCTGCGGGAAGGGAAAGCCCACAAGGTTGCGGCCTCCTTCTCCTTCGGTCGGGAGAATGTCATCCCGGGGATGTTCAACTCCCTTCTCGCGAAACTCGGCATCGGCGAGGATCGCGCCCCGATCTTCCATTATTATCTGAAGCGCCATGCCGAACTCGACGGAGACGAGCATGGACCGGCGGCTCTCCGCCTGGTCGCGACCCTCTGTGTTGATGATCCGAAGCGGCTCGAGGAGGCGGTCGAATCCGCCAAGGCCTCCCTCGCCAGCCGCGCGCGGCTATGGGACAGCGTGCAGGCCGCGCTGTCCACCTGATAGAAACCAGCCCAATGCCCATGCGTCGCGAGGGAAAAGCGGTCCGCAAGTCCGATCTTCCGGAGAAGATCTGCCTGCACTGCAACCGACCCTTTGCGTGGAGAAAGAAATGGGAGCGCGACTGGGAGTCCATTACCTGCTGCAGCGATGCCTGCAAGGGTGCGTTGAAGCGAAGCCGTCGAGAGCGATGATGAGCACTCGGGAGAAGGTTCATCTGGTCTGGCTGAAGAGGGATCTGCGCCTGCATGATCATGCCCCGCTGGCCGAGGCTTCGCGTCGGTGCGCCGCAGGAGAGAAAGCCATCGCACTCTATGCCCGCGAGACGGACTACTGGGTCACCGACAAGGCCTCCGATGATCAATGGGGATTTGTGGCGGAATGCCTGCGGGACCTTGCGACGAAACTTGAAAAAATCAACTGCCCGCTGCTGATCACGGAAGCCCCCTCCGCGGAGATCGTGTTGGAATCCCTCTTCGATCACTACGGGGTTGCGGAACTCCTCTGCCATCAGGAGACGGGCAACGGCTGGACCTATGAGCGGGATCAGCGTGTGCTTTGGCTTTGCAGGGAACGAGGCATCCCTGTGCGGGAATTTCTTCAGAACGCCGTGGTCCGTGGCCGGAACAGACCGCCGGATAAGCCGGAGCATCAGTCGTTCTGGAGAGAGTGGATTTCGAAAGTGCAGGCCCCGACACCCCGTTTCTGGAGGGCCCCTTCCACTGTACCGCCGCAGTTCGACGTCCCCGATCTCTCGACACCGGCTACCGTCACGCGTCAGCGCGGGGGCGAGGGGCTGGCTCTCGGGTTGCTGGAGAGTTTCCTGAACGAGCGTTGTCTCCTGCACGCAGGATACCGTGTGGAAATGGGAAGCCCTCTCCATGCCCACGAGTCCTGCTCCCGACTCTCCCCGCATCTCACCTGGGGGAGCCTCTCGACAAAACGGGCAGCCCAGGCGGCGATGGCCCGGGAACCGCGTCCTCCGCACGGGAGCATGATGCACCGCAACAGCTTCCACCGGCGGCTTCGCTGGCGGGATCATTTCCTGCAGAAGTTCGAGTCGCTGCCGTGGATGGAATTCCGCTGCATCAATCCGGTCAGGGAGACCCTTCACGGGTGGGATCAGACCGCCTATGAGCGCTGGGCGGCAGGCATGACGGGCTACCCCTTCGTCGATGCCTGCATGCGCTCTCTCAACGAGACGAAATGGATCAACTTCCGGGCGCGCGCGATGCTGGTTTCTTTCGCCTCCTACGCGCTCAATCTCGACTGGCGGCGCTTCGCCCCGCATCTGGCACGCACCTTCCTCGATTACGAGCCGGGCATCCACTACAGCCAGCTTCAGATGCAGTCGGGCACCACCTACGGCTCACCGCCCCGGATCTACAATCCGATCAAGCAGTCGCTCGAAAAGGATCCATCGGGGGAATTTATTCGCAGGTGGGTTCCCGAACTCCGCGACCTTTCCGGAGACGCGATCCATCTGCCGGCAGAGCAAAGCCGCCACGGCTATGCGGCCGCCATCGTGTCACCGGGATCGCTCTGGCGGGTCATGCGATCGAACGGGCCGAAGAGCGCCGTGAAACCGGCCGAGCCGCAGATGGAACTCGACCTCGGAAACCAGTGAATGTTGAGAAAGTCAAAAAAGAGGCCAAGCCAAGCGATTGTTTTAGGTGAATGCGGCTCTTTTCCCTAGGTTGGGCTGATTGAACAACGCGATCATAGTGTTCTCGGCCCTTTCGTTTTTGGGTTACGGGGCAGGCTGTTTCACTTCCCGCCATCTCCAAAAGGAGTTCGTGAGATTCGGACTCTCGACCCTGCGCAAGCTGATAGGGTTCCTGCAGATCTGCGGTTCCCTGGGTCTTATCGCGGGTTTGTGGTTCCCGATTCTCGGGAAAGCGGGGTCTGGAGGCCTTGCCCTCATGATGCTGCTTGCGATCCTGGTGCGGATCAAAATCCGCGATGGTTTCCTCAGGACCACACCCGCCATTCTCTACTTTTTACTGAACGGCTATCTGGTGCTCTTCGCTTACTAGCGAGAGAGGTTTTACAGGAAGGCGATCACAAGAGCCATGACGAGCATGGCAAGCGAGGGGATGGCCTTCTTGAACGGGTCCCTCACCTTCAAGTGCATGGAAAAGGCTCCCGCCATCAGCACCGCCATCCCGGCAGCTCCGAGCGTCGCCAGAGGAGGAATCCAAATCCCGGCCAACAGGGCGAGGGCACAAACGATCTTGAGGGTGCCGACCAGATAGTAGAACCAGACGGGGAGTCCATAGGTGGCAAACTCCTCCTTCAAGGTCTTGGCCTCTCCGCCCCGGTATCCGGTCGACCAATTGGCGCGGATGAGCCACACATTCAAAATTCCGAGACCCACCACGACCTGGAGTATAATACGGAGTAAGTCCATGAACCCACCTAAGTGCATCCCGCTTGAAAATGAAAGGGAATTTCCCTCTCCCGGGATCCGGGCCAAGGAGACCGCCCTGCATCGAATCGGCCTCTTGGCCGCCCGCTCCAAAAAGCGAGGAACCAAATTTCTCAGCGCAGGAGTTCCAATTGATTTCCTCCGCCCAGAGCGAGCGCATCCATCCCCAGATATCTCAAGTCACCGGCAAATTCCTCGGTGAAGCCGTGCACCGTGTAGACGCGGCGCGCACCCACCTCCTCGACGTGCTCGATGAGTTCGCCATGATCCGCATGATCGGAGAGAGGAATTGCCTCGTCGCATCCGTAGCGGTAAACGGCATCCGCATTCAGCGCCCAACCGCTCAAGATCGCGCTCCGGATGTTTCCAAGCGCGGCGAGACGCCTGCGTGCGTTCGGAGGAATGATCATCACCCTCCCCCCGTGGTTCCGGCCGTTCCAGATGATGTGGGAGCCGAGATCCACCCCGTGCTTGGCGTAGACTGCGCTCATTGCGGCGACGGATTCATGGATCACGGGACTGATTCCCTCCCTGGACAGGATTGCCATGAGTTCCTGGGACTTTCCGAGCGAGTAGGCCAGTAGCACCGGCGTCTCCCCTTCCATCAGCACCCTGTTGCAGAATCCGACGATCCTATCCCGTGTCTCCTCGATCGGAGGAAAGGCATACCGGCTGCGACCGAAGGTGCACTCCGTCACAAGCGTCCCCGCCCGCACCGATGCGGCCGCCTCGCAGGTAAGGCTCTCACCCCTCTTGAAGTCACCCGTGTAGAGCAGGCTTCCCTCTTCCGTCTCGACCAGCACCTGGGCTGATCCGAGCACATGTCCCGCCGGGATCAGGGTGATCCTGGCCCGATCCGTCGTGAAGGTCTCCCGGTAAGGCAACTCGACAAGGGTGATGCCTGCCGGAGGCGGCTTCCTCGCCCTCATCAGATCCATGGTTGCAGGAGTGGCAATGGTGACCTCATGCCACCCCGCATGGTCACTGTGGGCGTGGGAGACCACCCCGATGGGAGACTTCCGCTTGGGATCGAGCCAGAGACCGCATCCGGGAAGGTGAATCCCGTTCCTGAGCCTGACCTCCATGGCGTCACCTCGGTGGTTCATACGTCACCGGAATGTAGCCCCGTTGGGCGGAGTGTGAAAATGAAGTTCCTCGGGATTTCAGCACTTCCGCCTCCAGTCTAAACCGCTCAAAGCCGACAGGTTGATTGCTCATTCTTGGCCGATGGAGTAAGATTCCGATCAATGGCAACCAAGCGTTCCACCAAAAGCGTTTCCTCACCCTCTGACCGTGAATCCAAGAACCTCCGCGGGAAGATTCTGAAGGCTTTCGCGGAGTATTGGGAGGAAGAGGGGGCACCCCCGCGATCGGTGGCCCGCTTCTGCAGGCATCTCGCGATCACCGAGTCGATCTTCTACAAGCACTTTCCCTCGCTCCACGCCGTGGAGAAGGCCTTCTGGCGTCATTGGATCTCGGACGTGATCTCCGCCGTGGAGGAGGGCGGCGACTGGCAGGACTTCACCGCCCGCGAGCGCTACCTCGCCTTCCTCTTTGCGCTGACGCAGTCCGGGGCGGAGCGGCGCTCGCTCCTGCTGGAGCGGTTCCATGACATCTCGCCGCTCGCCCATCCCGCCGCCCTGGAAGGGATGCGCGCGGAGTTCCTGGAGTTCGCCCGGCGGATCATCGACCACGGCACCTCCTCGGGTGAGATCGCGGAACGGCGCGGCCTGACGAATCTCTATCCCGGCATCCTCTACGTCCACCTGCGCTGGGTGATCGACCAGTATCTCAAGGATGAGAGCGAGGGTTTCGAGCGGACCGATGCCTTCATCGAGAAGACGGTGACCCTTGCCTTCGATCTCTTCCGTTCACAGGCGCTCGACTCGGCTGCCGACCTGCTCCGCTTCCTGTTGCCCGGTAATCCGTGGTGTGCCGGGAAAGGCAAGTGACCCCGTGAAGGGCACCGAGTCAGCAAAGAGGGAACAGGAGACCATCCGGGCCGGAGCTGTGGGGCGCATGGCTGCGCTCGGCGGGGCAGGGGCCCGCGTCGGGGTCAATTACCTGAAGCACTACGGCCGGTCGATGGTCGGCGGGAAGGATGCCGAGCGCCGCCGGAAGCTTCGTGAAAATCTCGACGAGAAGAATGCGGCGACCGTCTACGAGACCTTCAGCAAACTGAAGGGCGGGCCGCTCAAGCTCGCCCAGATGCTCAGCATCGACAAGAACCTGCTCCCCGCCGCCTACGCCCGTCAGTTCGCCCAGGCCCAGTCCTCCGTGCCTCCTCTCTCCTATCCGCTGGTGGCGCGGACGTTCCAGCGGGAGTTCGGCAAGGGTCCGGAGGATCTCTTCGACCACTTCGAGAAAAAGGCTTCGCACGGCGCTTCCATCGGACAGGTGCATCGGGCGCGGCTCAAGGGCCGCGACTACGCGGTCAAGGTCCAGTATCCCGGCGTGGCGCAGAGCCTCAAGAGCGACCTCGCCGTCGTGAAGCCGATTGCTCTCCGGATCCTCGGCCTCCGGGAGGCTGATGTGGATTCCTACTTCCGCGAGGTGGAGACCCGCCTGCTCGAGGAGACCGACTACGGCCACGAGCTCACAAGGTCGGTGGAGCTGACCAAGGCTTCCGCTCATCTGGAGGGGGTGCGATTCCCCTCCTATCACCCGGAACTCTCGACGGGCAGGATCCTCACTTCCGACTGGATCGACGGAATGCCGCTCGACCATTTTGCTGATGGCACGGCATCACCGAAAGAGCGCGACCGCATCGGCCAGGCACTCTGGGATTTCTACAGCCATCAGGTTCATGAACTGCTGCTCTTCCACGCCGACCCTCATCCCGGGAACTTCCTCGTGAAGGAAGGGGAACTCTGGGTGCTCGACTTCGGTTGCACGAAAAAGATCCCGGAGGAGTTTTACCGCAAGCAGTTCCGCTTCCTGGACCCCCGCTTGGAAAGCGACCCCGAACTTCTGCGGCAGGCGCTGCTCATGCTCGACGTGATCCTCCCCGGGGATGGCCCGGATCAGATCGCGATGATCACCTCCCTCTGCATGGCATGGCTGGAGTTGCTTGCGCGTCCCTTCCGGGATGGAAACTTCGACTTCGGCGATCCCGCGTTCCTGAAGGCGATCTATGACCTCGGCGAGGAGAACCGCCGCGCCGACCATCTGCGAACGATGCGCGGCCAGCGTGGCTCTCCCGACACGATCTATGTGAACCGCGCCTTCTTCGGGCTCTACAGCCTGCTCGGCCGCCTGCGCGCGCGGGTGAAAGTCGAGCTTCCCGGATGGATCACAGCGTGAACACTGATCACCGCATGAGGATCACGTCATGACGGAAGATTCGGGCTCACGGTGGCATCAGGGATACCTCGGCTCGCTTGCTGCGGATGCGCTGGCGATGCCCGTTCACTGGTACTACGACACGGCCGCGCTTCGACGCGACTACGGTGTTGTCGACCACTTCCTTGACCCTAAGAATCCCCATCCCGGAAGCATTCTCTGGCGTTCGGAATACCATGCTCTCAACGAAAAGGGGGATATCCTCCGAGAGCAGGCGCGGTACTGGGGTCAACGGGGAATCCACTACCACCAGTTTCTCAAGGCGGGTGAGAACACTCTGAACTTCCGGCTGGCCCGGGAGCTCTTTGAATTCGTGAAGGAGCGGGGTGGATACGATCCCGATGCATGGCTGGAGCGCTACATTGCCCGCATGCTGGAACCCGGCTGGCATCGCGACACCTATGTGGAGGAGTATCACCGGGCATTCTTCACCCGCTACGCGCAGGGAAAGAAACCTCGGAAGTGCGGGATCAGCGACGAGCACATCGGAGGTCTGGCCACCGTGCCCGCTCTCTGCTGCGCCTTGGAAGGGATGCCGCTCCCGGAACTGCGGGCCATCGTGAAGGAACATGTCGGCCTGACCCATGCCCACGCCAATGTCCTCCGGGCCGCCGACACCCTGGTCCGTCTGCTCTGGGGGATCGCCCACGGAGAGTCTGTGCACGAACTGATCCGCCGCGAAGCGGGCGACTGGATCTCGGGGAAGAAATCCGACTCCTGGCTCCATCAACCTGACGAGCACGTGATCGGTTCCCGCTTCAGCCCCGCCTGCTACATCGCCGACGCGATGCCTGCATCGCTCTACCTGGTCTGGAAATACCACACTGACTTCGTGGCCGGCATCGTGGCCAATGCCATGGTCGGCGGGGACAACTGCCACCGGGGCGCCGTCGTCGGAAGCATCCTCGGCGCGGCCTGCGGCGTGCCGGAGCGCTTTCTCACGACGCCACCGCGATGACGAGACCACAGCCAACCCGGGAGGAGGGTCTGCGGCGGTTGGAAGATTTTTTGCCCTTTGCGGGAAGGGACTATGCAGAGCGTCGAAACCACGTTTCCGGAACGGTTTCCGGGCTCTCTCCCTACATCCGCCATCGACTCATCACCGAGGAGGAGATCGCTGTCGCGGTCCTGCAGCGGCACCCCTAAGAGGCGGCGGAAAAGTTCCTGCAGGAGGTCTTCTGGCGCACCTATTGGAAGGGATGGCTCGAGCTCCGTCCCGACGTTTGGAAGAACTATCTCCAAGATCTCGCCACCCTGCGGGCTGCAACGGACCGCGATCCGGAGATAGCCGCGAGGGTTGCATCGGCCGAGGAGGGGCGCACGGGCATCGACTGTCTGGATGAGTGGGCAAAAGAGCTTCGGTCGACAGGGTATCTTCACAACCATGTCAGAATGTGGTTTGCGAGCATTTGGATTCACACGCTTCGCCTGCCATGGCAACTGGGAGCCGATTTCTTCATGCGCCACCTTCTGGACGGGGACCCGGCTTCCAATGCCCTCTCGTGGCGCTGGGTCTGCGGATTACAGACTCAGGGAAAAGTCTATGTGGCGAGCGCAGAGAATATTGAGCGATACACGGGGGGGCGTTACGCCCCCTTTGGACTCCTGTCAACAGAGGCCCCGCCGATTCCTACGGATCATTCCATTCCGAAAGCACAGCTGCTTCCTACCCGAGAGACTCATGTGCCCGGAGAGAAAACGGTTCTGCTAGTCACCGAGGAGGATCTCTCTCCGGAGAGTTGGTGTGTCCCGAGGGCCGATGTGTCGGGAGTGATTCTGATTGATGCAGCTGACGCCACTGCCGGGATCTCAAGCAATGTGACGACCTTCAAGCGGAAGGCTCTTGAGTCAACCAAGGAACGACTGGTGGCATCGGGCTACTCCTCGGTGACGCTCCTTAGCAGGACGATGGGGACGATGGGGACGCAGTGGGAAAATATGAGCAGGCTTCTGCAGGGCCATCATGTTGGTGGAACTTCTACCGTCAGCATGATGGGGGCCACGGTGGGGCCGACTCGGCAGATCATGGATCCCTTGCTCTCGCTCCTGAAGCAGCAGGGAGTGGCCGTGCGGAGACTACGAAGAGACTGGGATGATGCCCTCTGGCCTCATGCCACGCATGGATTCTTCAGGTTCAAAGAACAGATTCCCATCGTCCTTCGTCATTTTGCTTAATACCATTTCCATGATTAGTCTGGTGGAATTAGCGAAGGGATTTTGGTGATGGGCTAGGCGGAAGACCGAGGGCAACCAAGCCCGTGGGGACGGGTGCGGAAGACTGCGGTTGATGCCGCAGCCTCGAAGAGGTGGCACCGTCCACCGGTAGGCGGATGCCATCAATCTGTAGATAACCCGAGGGATGACAACAACGCCCATCGCCGAAAGAACCAGCTGATTTCACCGGAATAAGAGTGGAGATGGTATCAGGAAGCGCCCATTCAACTCGGATCTTTTGATTTGGGTTCATCAGCCTCGATTTCGTCTTCCTCCGATTCGCTGAAAGTTCGGCTTGGGGATTTGAGACGCCTCTCGAGAAGTTTTCGGTGTTTGGTGACCCGACCCGCAACTCGCTTGCGCCACATGGCAAAACTGGAAGGCTTGAGTTCGCGGCGCATGATGTCGATCACCTCATGCTCTGCAAGACCGGTGCGTGTTTTTATTTCTTCAAACGTGGTCCGATCCTCCCATGCGAGGCGGATCACCAGTGAGATCTGATCGGCATGGATTTGAACCTTCATGGAATTCTATCGGCCGAGAAATGTCCGGAAAGTCAGGTTGATCCGGGGCGTGGTGATTTTCTTGGTCTTGGGCATCGTATGAACCCAGTGATGCTGGGTCTCCCCTTTCATCACCAGCAGGCTGCCATCTTCAAGGAGCACGGAGACGACCTCACCGGACTTGCGGTGCTTCAGCTTGAAGATCCTTTCCGCTCCGAAGCTCACGGAGGCGATCACGGGATTTCGACCCAGGGTCTTCTCATCATCGCTGTGCCACCCCATCCCTTCGGAGCCGTCATGGTAGAGATTCAGCAGGCAGGAGTTAAAGCGATGGGCGCACAACTGCTCGACACGCTCCCTGATGAGCCATAACGCAGGACTCCATAGGGAGGCAGTCTTGCTGGTGCCCGAATAGGAATAGGTGAAGCCGGCATCCCCCATCCACGCGACCTTGCGGGAAAGGACCCTTCTCCGGCCAAAGAGAATCACCTGATCATTCTCCCAAGGAGTCGTAGCCAGCAACTCCCTGAAAAGGTCTTCCGACTCGATGGAGTCAAAGAGAGCTGGCGTATATTCCACGACACCATCCCGTTGCAGGAGAGGGCGATCGATTTCTTTGAAAAGGGATGTCTGATCCTGACTCAAGACCAGTTGGGGGGGTGATTCCAGAAACGGGGTTTCCCGACATGACAATGCAGCGAGGTCCCGATGGCGTTCCCGAACCAGCGGGTCACAAAGAAAAGCAGGCGGGGAATCTGGTTCATGTTCGTTGGTCCAAGTTAGAGAGCCTTTCCTGAAGAGGAGGGATGGGATGAAAGACCGCCGTCTTGGCGGGAGAGAGGGCGATATCCGTGGCGTTGAGCCGTTCGATCTTGGACAAGAGATCACGGACTTCCCCGGGAGTTGCCAGTGAGGCCAGGAAGGAATCGGCCCGCCACATCCAGAGCCTGTTAAGTGTTGGCCAGACGAAGAGTGCCAGAAAGCACCACGTGGTTATGACGGCTGCTCCAAACAGTCCCGCCTGCACCGTATTCACGCATGGCAGGAGAGATGCCAACAGAATTCCCAGCAGTGTCCAGACCGCCACGATGACCAAGATCAGGATCCATGCCCCCGACCTGCGGTAATATTCCTCCCTCGCCGCAAGAAGAGCAGCCTCCCGCGGAGTAAGCCATTGGGCGACCGTAGTGGAGAGGGAAAGGACTCCACGGGGAGTGATGCAGCCATTGACCGTTTCCATGTCACCGGAATCAAACCAGCGAACGGGCCGCAAGGACATCCCCAGCGCTTTCAATTCGAGCTGGAGATTGTTCTCAAAAGCCTTCTCCGAGGAGCCTGCTTCGGAGAAGCGCCCCGCCGGAACAAACAGAAAAAGGAGCAGGATGACCGCTCCTGCGGCGAGGAGCATGGGCAAAACCCATTGCCGCGGTGCTTGAGAAAGCGCGGCGAAGAATAGGAATCCTGTCCAAAGACCTGCCAACGTGAGCAGTCGGTTTTGAAGCCAATCCTGGAGCCAAGCAGCCGTGGATTGACCGAGACGATTCGTAGCGCTCTCCAGTGCGTTTCCTGTCAGAAAATCAAACGGGAGGTTTGCCAGAGTCACTACCAGTGCCACGGCCAGCAGAGCCGCCGAAGTCCCAAGAAGACCATGGACGCAACTTCCCCACAAAGACGCACTGAGGGCGAGTCCCCAGATCAGCGCAAGATTGGCACCGATCGATGTGATGCCGGCCCAAAGACGGATGCGTTGGTAGCTACTGGGATCCACCCGGGTACTTTGTGAAAAAGAGAAGGCCGGGTCAATGACCCGGCCTTCTTCGTGAATTTGCGCTCCAAGGCGAGCCTTGGAAACTATTTCCCTTCGGCGAAGCGCGCGATGCGGTTCGAGAGGATCAGGAAGGTCGGGGCCCAGAGGCCGACGAAGATCCCGAAGAGTTCCCCGTGGGTGCGCGCCTCAAATGTGGCTTCCTTGCCGCCGGCATAATACCAGATGGCGATGGAGGCGATGACGGAGGCGAGGCCCAGGACGAAACAGAGGTTGCTGAGGGGTTTCATGGGATGCCTTCATGACATGGTTTCGGGAGAACACCAAGACATCTTGACTAAGCAAAGCGACTATTTCTTTACATCACGGCATGGTTTCAGCTTTTCAGCTTTCAGCTTTCAGCATTTGATCTCCCCATGACCCTACCCATCGCCCAGCGGATCGCGGCCCGCAAATTTCCTCCCTTCAGTCTCGAGCGCTTGCTCACGACCACTTTCGGCCCGAAGCCCGGTCAGCGCCTCTGCATCCTGATTGATCTGGAGAATCCCGCCGAGATCAAGGACTTCGCCTTCCTGAAGAATCCCGCGCTCACGATCCAGAAACACGCCGTGGAGTCGTTCCACAAGCCGCTCAACTCGGAAATCCTCGCCAGGATGGGGCTCAAGGGTGGGGAGATCTTCGCCTACAAGCTGACCGGTGGCAGCAATCTGGACCTTCCCGACGTGGCCTACGATCCCTCCGGCAAGCAAGTCAGCCTCTCCAAGGATGTCTACCCCAACTACGACATCATTCTCTGCATCTCCACCTTCTCGGCCACCGCGCCTCTGACCGCCTTTGCCAAGCAGTACGGCTTCCGCGGCGCCACGCTGCACGGGGTGAACGAAGTGATCCTCTCAAGCGGACTGGCGGTCGATTACAACGATGTGAGCGTCGAGGCCGAAAAGCTTCGCCAAGGAGTCACCAAGGCTGACTGGATCGAGATCGAGTTTGCCTGCGAGGGTAAGGATCATCTTCTTCGCCTCATCCTGAACGGGCAGGAAGCCCAGAAGAGCCACGGTCTCTGCCTCGGCGACGAGCCCGATGTCGCGAATCTGCCTGCGGGTGAAGTCTACTTTGTTCCCGAGGGCGCCGAGGGTGCCTTCCCCCACAAATACGAGGACGGCACCCTGGGTCTCATGACCGTTACGGGCGGCCGCATCGTGAAGGCCGAACTCATCAAGGGGAGCGCCGCGACCATCGCCGCCCACAATGCCAAGCTTTCCTCCGATCCCGTCACCGGCGAACTCGGCGAACTCGGTCTCGGCACGCAGCTGCTTCCCGTCAGCGGGCGTGACATCCAGGATGAGAAGGTCCGCGGCACCGTCCATGTGGCCACCGGCCGCAGCGACCATCTCGGAGGACATCTCGTCCCCTCCATGTTCGCCGAAAAAAGCCACGCCACCCACGACGACATCCTCTTCGCCCCGCACAAGACCCCGGAAATCCTCGTGAAGCAGGTCCGGATGAAGCGTGGCGACCAGCAGGAGGTTCTGATCGAGGGCTACGAGCCCTCGGCCTACCTCGACTCGCTGGTGGCCTGATCATCGGCGTAGCCGCCGATGAAGGTAGATAGACTGAAGGCTGAAGGCTGTTAGGGCGCTAAGTTGCGGCGTTCACCCGCAAAGACAAGCTATCACTGCGTCTCCGCGCATTTGCGGCCTTAGTTGCAGGCTCTCCCAAGCCGTTCGCCTCTCTCCCGCCATTGCGGGATCGGGCTGCCTACGGCATGACTACCTACGCCTCCCGGCAGGAGGTTTGAGGAAGTTTTTACCTAACAGTCTAATAGTCTTCAGCCTAACAGCCTCTCCGCTCACCACTTCATCGCCTTGATGCGGGTGGCGGCTTCGAGAGCCTTCTCGCGGCTGTTGAACGCGGAGATACGGAAGTAGCCTTCGCCCGCGCGACCGAAGCCACTGCCGGGGGTGACCACGATATTGGCCTCGTTGAGCATCCGGTCGAAGATCTGCCAACTGGTCTGACCCGCAGGACCATGGACCCAGATGTAGGGGGCATTCACGCCGCCGTAGACCTTGAGACCCGCCGCCTCGACAGCCTCGCGCAGGATCGCTGCATTCCCCATGTAGTGACTGATGAGGGTTGATACCTCGGCCCGACCCTTCTCGCTGTAGAGGGCGGCCGCGCCGCGCTGGGTGATGTAGCTGACACCGTTGAACTTCGTCGTGAAGCGGCGGTGCCAGAGGGGGTGGATAGGGCGGTGCTCGCCGTTGGAGCAGAGTGCGGTGAGGTTCTTGGGGACCACGGTGAAGGCGCAGCGGGTGCCGGTGAAGCCGCCGTTCTTGGAGAAGCTGCGGAACTCGATCGCGCATTCGCGGGCTCCGGGGATCTCGTAGATGGAGCGGGGCACGGAGGGATCGCTCACGAAGGCCTCGTAAGCGGCGTCGTAGAGGAGGATCGAGCCGTGCTTGCGGGCATAGGCGACCCATGCCTCGAGCTGTGCGCGCGTGGCGACGGCCCCGGTCGGATTGTTCGGGAAGCAGAGGTAGATGATGTCGGCCTTATCCTCGGGGATCTGCGGCACGAAGCCGTTCTCTGCGGTGCACTCGAGATAGATGATCCCGTTGTAGGAGCCATCCTCGTTGGCATCGCCTGTGTGGCCCGCCATGACGTTGGTGTCGACGTAGACGGGGTAGACGGGATCCATGACGGCGATGCGGTTGTCGTCACCAAGGATGTCGAGGATATTGCCGCCGTCGCACTTCGAGCCGTCGGAAACGAAGATCTCGTCATCCGCCACGTCGAGGCCACGGTCGCGGTAATCGTACTGGGCGATCGCGGTGCGGAGGAACTCGTACCCTTGCTCGGGGCCGTAGCCGTGGAATCCGCCATGCGTCCCCATCTCGTCGATCGCGGCATGCATCGCCTCGCGGACGGCGAGGGGAAGCGGTTCGGTGACATCACCGATGCCACACCGGATCATCCGGGTCGCGGCTTCAGGATTCGCCTCGGTGAAGGCCTTCACGCGCCGCGCGATTTCGGGAAAGAGATAGCCAGCCTTGAGCTTGAGGTAGTTGGAATTGAGCGTCGCCATAGAGCCGGAGAGTAGAGCAAAAACCTGGCTACAAAGCCAAGCACTGAAGGGGGCTGGGAGGGGTTTAGGCTGAAGGCTGAAGGCTGAAGGCTGTTAGGGAAAAATTCCCGCAAACCTCCTGCCGGGAGGCGGAGGTAGTCATGCCGGAGGCAGCCCGATCCCGTAATTGCGGGAGAGAGGCGAACGGCTCGGGAGAGCCTGAGGACAAAGGCCGCAAAGGCCGCAGAGGTGAATTGCACAGGGATGAAGGGGATGAAGGAATAGCCTCATCCCAACGCGGGAACCGGCGAATCTCTAAATAAAAAACCCCGCGCCGTTTCCAACGCGGGGTTTATGAATTTTAACGGGTGATCGAGGGATTTTGGATGCAGGAGCAGGCGCGTGAGCGCAGCCGTAGCCGAACCTACGGCAAGCGAGCGGCAACGAACTCCTGCGCCAAAATCAGCGATCCACCCTAGCGCCGCCCCCTCCGGCTAGCTTCTTCACCTCGGCGAGCGATGCCATCGAGGTGTCGCCGGGGGTGGTCATCGCGAGGGCGCCGTGGGCGGCGCCGAAGTTGACCGCGATCTGCGGATCATCGGTGGTGAGGAAGCCATAGATCAGACCGGAAGCGAAGCTGTCGCCGCCACCAACGCGATCCATGATCTCGAGGTTGGGATAGTGGGTGGACTCGTAGAACTTGCCACCCGCCCAGCAGATGGCACCCCAGTCGTTGATCGTGGCGGTCTTCACTCCGCGCATCGTCGTGGCGACGACCTTGAAGTTCGGATACGCCTTCACGGCCTCGCCTATCATGGCCTTGAAGCTATCGAGCTCGAGGTTGGTCAGGTTGTGGTCAGCTCCCTTCACCTCAAGTCCGAGGCAGGCGGTGAAGTCCTCCTCGTTGCCGATCATGACATCGACGTTCTTGGCGATGTGCTTATTGACGGCCTGGGCCTTCTCCTTGCCGCCGATCGCCTTCCAGAGGGAGGGACGGTAGTTCAGGTCGTAGGAGACGATGACTCCATGACGATGGGCGGCCTCGGTGGCGGCGATGACGGTCTCGGCCGTGCTCTCGCTGAGCGCCGCAAAGATGCCGCCGGTATGGAACCAGCGTGCACCGAGCGTTCCGAAGATGTGGTCCCAGTCGAAGTCGGAGGGTTTGATCTGCGAGGCGGCGGTGATGCCGCGGTCCGACACACCCACTGCCCCGCGCACTCCGAAGCCACGCTCCGTGAAGTTGAGTCCGTTGCGGACGGTACGGCCGATGCCATCATAGGGCACCCACTTGACAAAGCTGTCGTCAACTCCGCCCTGAAGGATGAGATCCTCGACAAGACGGCCGACTTCGTTGTCTGCAAAGGCGCTCAGGACAGCGGTGCGGAGACCGAAGCAACGACGAAGCCCGCGGGCCACGTTGTACTCGCCGCCTCCCTCGGAAGCCTTGAAGGAGCGGGTTGTCTTGATACGACCCTCGCCCGGGCAGAGGCGGAGCATGACCTCCCCCATGGAGATCTCGTCATAACGGCATTGATCGGCGGGACGGAGAGTTAGGATGGACATGGGTGCGATGGGGTGCGAGTGGCTGGGTTAGTGATCCTTCAGTCAATCAAAAGGCCCGAAATGTGTCGAGCCGGCAGCACCGCGGGCGGGCAGGGGAAAGCGGCCGCTTTAGCAGAGGGACGCGAAGTGCCTATGCCTATTCCTCGCCGAAACGGGTGCGGATCAGCTCCTCGAGCTCTGTCAGGACGGTCGTCGCGTCCTCCCCCTCGGCGGTGACGCGGAGGACAGATCCTTTGCCGGCAGCCAGCATCATGAGGCCCATGATGCTCTTGCCGTTGACCCTCTCCTCGTCCTTTTCCACCCAGATCTCGGAACGGAAGCGGCTCGCCGTCTTCACGAAGAGGGCGGAGGGACGGGCATGAAGCCCGTTGCGGTTCTCGATGGTCAGGTCTTTGGAAATCTGGGTACTCATGAATCGGTGGTTTCTGGCGTCAAGTGGCGGGTTTCATCGCCCTGAGGAGGCGTTCGTTGAATTCACGGGCCGTGTCGTGGCCCATGGACTTGAGTTTCTGGTCAAGAGCGGCCACCTCGACCAGTCGGGCGAGATCGCGGCCGGTTCTGACAGGGATGGTGACATGGGGTATCGGGATGCCGAGGATATCGTAGGTCTCACGGTCCAGACCCAATCTATCAATGTCGGGCACTTCGTGCCAGTCCTTTAGCGTGACGACCAGGTCGAGCTGCTTCTCGGGGCGCACGGAACCCGCGCCAAAGACGGCCGCAACGTTGATGATGCCGATGCCGCGCACCTCCATGTGGAACCGGGTGAGTTCCTTGCTGGTGCCGATGAGTTCGCGGCCCTCGAGGTTGCGGAAGCGGGTGATGTCGTCGCTGACCAGGCTGTAGCCGCGCTCGATGAGACCGAGCACGCACTCGCTCTTGCCGATCCCGCTACTGCCCCGGATTAGGACGCCGATCCCCATGATGTCGACCATGCTGCCGTGCTCGGAGGCGACGGGGGCGAAGTCGTCCTCCAGCGCGATGGTGGCCGCGTTGATGAACTTCATCGTCACGAGCGGCGTGCTGAATACGGGTGTGGTGGCCTTGGCCGCGAGATCGAGCAGGCCCGATGGAAGCGGCAGGCCGCGTGCGACGACGAGGCAGGGGATGCGCTGGGCGAAGAGGGCCCCGATGCGCTCCGCTCGCTCGGCGGCCGCGAGGCTCTTCAGGTAGCTCAGTTCGGCATGGCCGACGACCTGGATGCGCTTGGCCGCGAAGTATCGGAAGAAGCCCGCGAGGGCGAGGCCGGGCCGGTTAATGGTCGGCTCGGGGATGAGCCGCTCCATCCCGGCGGAGTCACCCATGAGCTCCAGACCGAGCGCGGGCCCGTGATCGGCGAAGAATTTCCCGACGGTGGGCGGGGAGGCCTTGGCTTTGGATGAGGAGGAGGCTCCGGCGCGTGGCATGGCTACATGGCGAAGGATTCGCCGAGATAGAGTTTGCGGCTGATCGGGTCGTGAAGCAGGAAGTCCTTGTCACCCTGGCTCTCCACCCTTCCCTCGAAGATCAGGTAGGCCCGGTCGGTGATCGCGAGGGTCTCGCGGACGTTGTGATCGGTGATCAGGATGGCCAACCCCATGTCGCGGAGGTCGGAGACGATCTGCTGCACGTCGTAGACGGCGATCGGGTCGACGCCGCTGAAGGGCTCGTCGAGCATGAGCAGCTTCGGATTGGTGACGAGCGACCGGGCGATCGTGAGCCGGCGCTTCTCGCCGCCGGAGAGGGTGAGCGCCTCGTTCTTGGCAATGTGGGTGATGCCGAAGCGCTCCAGGAGCTCGTCGCAGCGCATCTCGCGCTCCTTTTTGGAAAGCTCCGTTGTCTCGAGGATCGCCATGATGTTCTGCCGGACGGTGAGCTTCCGGAAGATCGACTCCTCCTGGGGGAGATACCCCATGCCGAGGCGGGCCCTCTTGTACATCGGCTCATGGGTCACATCGTGCCCCCGGAAGAAGGTGCGACCTCCGTCAGGGCGGACCAGGCCGACAATCATGTAGAAGGTGGTGGTCTTTCCTGCGCCATTGGGGCCGAGAAGGCCGACGATCTCGCCCGCGCGGACATGGATGTCGACGCCGTTGACGACGGAGCGGCCGTTGTAGACCTTCACGAGGCCCTCGGTGCGCAGGATCGGTTCGTCTTGGTTGGAAGAGGATGATGTGGAGGACATGGGGAAATGATCCGGGGATCAGGGAGTGACGGCTTTCTCACCCTGATCGACGATCATGGTGCGGCTGGGTCCGATGGTGCGCGAGCGCCCCTTGGCATTGAGAATCATGACGGTGTTCTGCTGGGTGGCGACCTGATTGTTAATCCCCTGCTGGACCTGGGGCCATTCCTCGAGAGTCACGTCGCCGGAAGCGGTGTCGTAGGTGGCCTTGCCGCACTTGCCGACCGACTTCACGAGATCGCCACGGTCGTTCCGCTTTTCCTGCACGATGACCACACTGCCCGTGGCGACAACCTTCTGGAGGCCCTTCCGGTCGGGACGGAGGATCACATGGAGGCGCTCGCAGGTCAGGTCGAACTGCGGGTCGCGGACAACGACATGGCCGATGAAATCGGCGGAGCTGGTGACATTGTCGAAGGTTGCTCCGTCATCGCTCTCGATCACGGTGCGCCCTCCCCGGGGACGATCCTGACTCCCCGCGGTGGCAAAGGGACCCGCGCCTCCGCCCGGTTGCTGGACAGGCTCAACCAAGGGGCCGAATCCCTGCGCTCCGATCGGGCCCGGCGAAGCCAGGATGATCATGGCGATCAGGGAAACCGGGGAGAGGAAAGCAAGATGGGTGCGCATGGTCATGGCTGGTCGGTCGGGGCTCCGTTGCGGAACGAGGCGCGGACCGGCCCCTTGAATGTGCCGGTTCGTGCGACGGTGTCAAACTCAGCCTTGTCCCCGGCGATGTCGAAATCCTCACGCCGGATCACGGTCTTGGTGTCGGCCACAAGGAGCCTGGTATCGAGATCGAGGATGCTGTGCGGGATCTCGACGATGATCTCCTTCTCCTCCTTGTCGGCAAACTGGATCCTGAGGTTGTTGAACTCGACTTTCTTCTCATCAAGCTTCAGCGCGGTCTCCGCGGTCAGGTTCATGGTCAGCTTCCCCTGCTCGTCATACTGGGGGATCTTGATCCCCTTGACCGGTTCGCCCACGGGGACAGGGACGTCCATCGCGCCTGCATTGGTGGCGGCGGCGAGGGAAGGGGAGGGAGCGGCGTTCGCTGGCGCCGGCTTCACCGCCTGGGGCTGGGCCGCACGGAGGGGCATCGCCGTGCAGAAGAGCGCGGCGATCAGGATCTGGAGACGGAGATTCGGATCAGGCAAGCGCACGGCGGATCGCAAGAAGGGACTTGAGGAGTGTGGGCAAGCCCTTGTGGGGAATCTGGTTCGGACCGTCCGAGGGTGCCTTGGCGGGATTCTCGTGGGTCTCAAGGAAGACCCCGTCCACGCCGGCCGCCATGGCGGCGCGTGCGAGCACGGGTGCCAGATGCCCGTCACCGGTGGTGTGACCGCCACCACCGCCGGGACGCTGGACGGAATGGGTGGCATCGAAGATCACGGGGAATCCCTGCTCCCTCATCCAGTAGAGGGAGCGCATGTCGGCCACCAGGTTGTTGTAGCCGAAGGTGGTTCCGCGTTCGGTGAAGCAGAACTGCCTGCAACCCGCCGCCTTCAGCTTGCCCGCGATCGGGGCGATGTCCCACGGGGCGAGGAACTGCCCTTTCTTGACGTTGACCGCGCGTCCGGCGGAGGCTGCCGCGTTCGCAGCGGCCTCGATCAGATCGGTCTGGCGGCAGAGGAAGGCGGGAATCTGCAGCAGGTCGATGAAGTCCGCGGCGATCTCCGCTTCCTCGGGTGTGTGGATGTCGGTCGTGACCGGGGCTCCGATCGCATCTCCCGCTTCGGCAAGCATCCGGCAACCGTCGAGCACCCCGACGCCGCGGTAGGAGGAACCGGATGTGCGGTTGGCCTTGTCGTAGGAGGCCTTGAAGACAAACTTCACGTCCAGATCGTCGCAGATCGCCTTGATCGTCCGGGCGGCGCGCAGAAGGGGCTTCTCCCCCTCGATCACGCAGGGACCGAGAATGAAAAGAGGCTCCTTTCCTCCAAGCGTCAGGGAGCCGACCTTGATCTCGCCGATCTTCGGTTGCTTGGGGTCGCTTTTGGAGGGACAGGGACTGTTTTTTCCGGCGGGCATGAGCCTTTCACACTAGCGGCTGCCAGCCCGACTGGTCACGAGGATTGTGAGGTATGCAGTCGCCCCTGCTTGAACAGCAAGTGCATTTCACGGCAGGATCGCGTCATGGCCACTCTCTCCTCCGACTTCAACGACCTCCTGCCCGTCGGCGCCTCCGCCCCTGACTTCACCCTGACCGATGTCGTCACCGGGAATAAGCGGTCCCTTGCGGATCTGGCCGGCCCCAAGGGGACGCTCGTCGTTTTCCTCTGTGCCCACTGCCCCTATGTCGTCCATGTGCGCGGCAAGGTGGCCGAGCTGGCCCTGGAATTCTTCCCCGAGGGCATCTCGACGGTCGGCATCAGCGCCAACGACCCCGTCGCCTATCCCGACGATTCGCCGGAGAAACTTCGCGAGATGGTCCTCGAAACCGACCTGCCCTTCCCGGTTCTCTTCGACGCCACTCAGGAGACGGCAAGGGCTTACACGGCCGCCTGCACGCCCGATTTCTTCCTCTTCGATGCGGATCTCCGCCTCGCTTACCGCGGACGGCTTGACGAGAGCAGCCCGAAAAACGGAAAGCCCCTGACCGGCAATGATCTTCGCGCCGCGCTCGAAGCCGTCGCGGAAGGCAGGTCGCCGGCCTCACCGTGGCCTCCGGCACTCGGCTGCAGCATCAAGTGGAAAGGTTGATGGGAGTTGGGAGCTGGTAGCTAGAGCGGTTTCGGTTTTATTGGACGCATTTACAAGGCAAGAAATCTCGCGCAGAGACGCAGAGACGCAGAGTTTTTATGAATAATGGCCATGTGTCTTTAGAAGACATCTCCCTTGAAAAGAGTCGTCAGACCCCATTGTTAATCGGTCAAATGATTCTCCGATTTGATGGCAGTAACGCTGACCATCTTCTCCGGACCCAATCCTTTGTCTTTTCCTCTGCGTCTCTGCGTCTCTGCGCGAGTCCTTTTATTTATCGACGGTCAAGATGATCGCCAAAGCAACGATAGATTAACTAGATGATGCTCTAAAAACCGTCGACTTGATGCTTTCGGGGGAAGGGAGATTCTCCCGCAGGGGCGCAGGGGCGCTGAGCTGAGGAGAAGATAGGGTCGGGATTACTTGCTAACAGTCTTCAGCCTTCAGCCTTCAGCCTAACAGCCTGCTTTAGCGACTCTCCGCCCAAGCGACCATCCGCTGGGCGTCGTCGAAGATCCTCGGCGCATGGCTTCCTAACTGGACGAGGATCAGTTCCCGGCCTCCCTTGCTGTAGCTGCTGATCAGGCACTTCCCGGCCGATTCGGTGTAACCGGTCTTCATTCCGTTGAAGAACGGGGAGCGCAGGAGCAGGCGGTTGGTGGGATCAAGGAAGCAGAGTTTTCCGTTGGCGTAGTGGAAGCAGTAGGAACGCATCGCCATCGCCTCGCGGAGATCAGGATTGCGGTAGGCGCGGAAGGCGACACGGGCCATGTCGCGCGCGGTGGAGTACTGCCGGGCGGGCAACCCGTGCGGGTTCACAAAGTGGGAGGAGTTCGCCCCGCATCGCGACGCCAGCCTGTCCATCTCCACGGCGAAGGCACCGGTGCTTCCGGAATGGGAACGGGCGAGCGCGGCAGCGCAGTCGTTCGCACTCTTCACCATCATCGCCCTCATGAGTTGGCGTCGCGAATAGCTCTCGCCGATGCGGAGCCCGAGCTTGGTCGGTTCCACCACCGTGTCCTCACGGGCGATGGAAACCTGTTCATCGAGAGGATCCTGCTCGGCCACGATCAGCGCGGTGAGCAGCTTCTGGGTGCTTGCCACCTGGCGCGGCTGGTCGGCGTTTTTCTGGTAGAGGGTCCGGCCGGTGCGTGCGTCGATCAGGATGGCCGAAGCGGCAAGAATGGGAGGCGCGTCAGAAGGCCAGATCAAGCGGGGTGCCTGAGGCGCGACCTCGGTGACCGTCGTGGTGGAAGCCGCGGGCCGCTGCGGAGCCGTGGGTTCGTCGAAGGCGCAACCGGTGAGAAGGAGGGTTGCGACGCAAAGACAGGGAAAAATGGTTTTTGTCATCCGGGACATCACAACAACGTGCCTGCAAATCACAATGGGGCAAGACTAAGAATGCATGCGGTGTTCAACCCAAAAAGTGGATTAGGGACGGAGTGACGGGTAGATCAAGGAGTTAAAATGGTTAGAACGTTGAAGAGTTACAATGTGCACTGAAGGGATTGCGTGAATCACGAAACGTTGTCCCCGCGATGATCTGCCTCTTGGGGTTATGATTGCGCAGTCTTGGAATGCACCTTTTTAACTTTCTAACGCTTCAACCTTTTTAACCTGATCGCCTACCACCTTGGTGAAGGGTCCAGATCTGTTGGTATGCTTCCATTGCGAAATCTGGGTTCAATGTTTGTCGGCTGGATCCTTTTTTTCTTCAGCCTTCAGCCTTCAGCCTTCAGCCTTTTCGAATGTCTTCTTTCCGACGCTTCCTCGGGCCCGGTCTTCTGCTCATCGTACTGGCGGCCTGCGCCATCACGGCTTCTTTCCTGCTGGATGCGCCGGTGGAGCGGGCGGTTCTAGAATGGAACGGCGGACACTGGAGCCGCCTTCCGGGCGTTGCCCTGCTGAGTCGCTATGGCGACTGGCCCGAACTGATGCTGCTCGGAGGGGCCGGATTCCTGATTGCGCGGAAACTGCGCAATGTCCGGTGGCAGCGCATCCTCCTCTCGGCAATGATCGCCTCCACGCTTGCCGGCATGGCGGTCAATGCCTCGCGCCTTACGACCGGACGGACCCGTCCGCGGGCGGCGGCGGAGCAGGGCTGGTATGGACCGCGCCACGAAGGGAAGTGGCTGATCGGCGCGGCCGACTTCAACAGCTTCCCCTCGGGTCACACCGCCACAGCGGTGGGATTCGCGGGCGTGATCCTTTTTGCAGCACCCGCCTGGGGAGTCGCCGCCATGGTTACGGCGGGATCGATCGCCCTGGCCCGCATCCTGCTTGGTGCACACCATCCCTCCGATGTCATCACCGCCTCGGTGCTCTCTCTTGCCATCGCTTGGATCGTCTGGGAATTCCTCGGCAGACGCGGCCGGGTTGATTTCGGGAATCGGGGATAGGTTATCGGATCTCGGGAATATTCCCGGTCGGCTCACAGCCAGAGCGGGGGTCGGTTTTATTTGACGCATGTGGAAGGGAAGAAATCTCGCGCAGACGTAACGGATGCAAAGCAACGGCCGGGCTAGCAAAAACAGGAATGGAGGGAACTTGGCAGGCATGCTGGGATTGAATACCGAGGGAACCACGAAAAACGCGAAAGTCACGAAATGCCGAGGTGTCAGAGAAGGGAGAATGAAGTCTGATGACTTCATTCATTTCGTGCTTTTCGTGTATTTCGTGGTTCTCCCCCACTTGCTTCGTCTTCACCAACTTGGTGAACACTCCAGACCTTGTGTCAGGGTTCCATTGTAAAATCTGGGATAATTTTCCCCGGACCCAATCCTTTGTCTTTTTCCTCCGCGCCTTTGCGTCTCTGCGCGAGTCCTTTTATTGATCGACGGTCGAGATGATGCTCTAGAGTTGCGCCGCCAGCATGGCCAGGCCAATGCCTGCCTCGACTACAACACCGGCAAGATTATGCCTCGTCCGGCTGCCATCAGCGGCAAATGAGACTATCCGAGCCAAAGCAGCCCCGCACCAAGCCGCTCCAACAACTGTGAAGACAGGCACGGACTGAGCCGCCAAGCATCCGATTCCAAGACACAGAAAAAATCCGCCGTAGGTTGCTCGGAACTCGGAGATGCCCAGCGGTCTATTTGGCTCGATGCCAAGAACGCGGCCCACGGCACTTGGAAATAGCAGACCGAGGCAACCGAGCACCGCAATCACTACAGCTCCGCAGTTGGGCAACAGCATCATTTTGGGGCTCCTCGCTATTTTCAGTGGGTGGGTAGGGGTCTGAAGGGTGGCACTTCGAGTTGGAGTTTCCCGGCCTTGAGATAGGCCATGATCCTGAAGGTATTGATTGATCGGTAGCCTCTGGCCAGACGC
>JBAPTI010000003.1:0-13102 GCA_049282095.1 Chthoniobacterales bacterium | reverse complement strand
GGGGTCTGACGACCCCATCCAAGGGAGATGATTCTAAAGAAGCGCTGCCGGTAGTCTAAAGACTCTGCGTCTCTGCGCGAGATCTCTTCCCTTGGCCATGCGTCAGGATAAATCGAAAACGCTCTAGACTCCGAGGGGAAGCAGGATGGTGAAGGTCGATCCCTCCCCCGGACTGCTAGTAAGGGTTACCCTGCCGCCGTGGGCCTGAACGACGTTCTTCACGATTGAGAGCCCCAGGCCCGTGCCGCCTGTCTGACGCGCGCGGTCGCCGCCAACCCGGTAGAATCTCTCGAAGAGATGCTCCTGATCGGCAAGCGGAATGCCGGGCCCGTTGTCGCGGAAGCTGACCATCACCTCGACGCCGTGAAGCGCGGCGGCCACGACCACTTCCCCGGGTGATCCGTCAGGTCGGGGATTGCCGTGGCGGAGCGCGTTGACCAGAAGGTTGGAGAAGGCCTGCTCGATGCGGTAGGGATCGACCGCCACCTCGGGGAGCCCTGCGGCGATCTCCAGCTTTACGGTGACCTCGCGCTCGCTGCTCTCACGCTCCAGCTGCTCGATCACGCCGCGGAGGAGCGGCTCCAGGGAAGTCCGGCGGGTCTCGAGACGGACTCCTTTCTCCTCCATCCGGCTGATGGTGAGGAGATCCTCGATGAGGCTGTTGAGCCGGTCGGCATGCCGTCGCATGACGGAGATCGACTTCTGCATCATCTTCCGGTCGACATCCTCTTCACCGAGGGTTTCCAGATAGCCGTTGATGATGGAGAGGGGTGTGCGGAATTCGTGCGAGACATTCGCCACGAACTCCCGGCGGACGGCCTCCAGCTCGCGGAGTCTCGTGACATCGTGAAAAACCAGCAGGAATCCGTCCGGCATCTGCTTCTCGGGTGACTGGAGCGCCGCAGCCGTCACGAGCAGATGGCGCCGCTCGCTCCTGCCCGGAATCACGAAATCGAGTTCGCCTCGCTGCACCTGGCCGGTTTGTGCCACGCGCTTCGCCACTCCCTGGAGTTCATGGCTCATGAAGACCTCGGGGAGCAGGAGGCCGGATACCCGGACGCCCAGATCAAACATGGAGACGGCCGCCTTGTTCACCTGGCGGATCCGGAGGTCGGCACCCGTGATGACCACGCCCTCGGTCATGCTTTCCAAGATCGTGGTGATGCTGAATTCCTCCTCGGCAAGCATCACCTTCTGTTTGGCCAGCGTCTCGGCGGTCACCCGCAGGGCGTCAGCCGCCCCGCGATAGAAAAACGGCATCTCACCCAGGATGACGGGCCTGAAATCCCCGCGAGCGATCCTTCGCAGAACGGCCAGCAGCTCGCGTGCTGGCATCACCAATACTGCAGCCGCCCACCAGAGCACCGCTGCGGCAAGCAGCAGGAAGAACCCGGTTTTCGCGATCTCCTCCATCAGGCCGAAGGAACGATGAAGCGATATCCCTCGCCTCGCACCGTCTCGAGGCAGGCGGCGTGGTCGGCGAGTTTTTCGCGCAGGCGGCGCATGTGCGTGTCGACCGTGCGGGTGTCGACCGTGCTTTTGTAACCCCAGACCTCCGTCAGAAGATCCTCACGCGACTGGATGACGCCCGCCTTCCCGATCAGCAGGGAGAGCAGCTTGAACTCCGTCGAGGTCAGGTCGAGCCGCTTGCCCTCCATGGTCACCTTCAGCGTGGTACGGTCGAGGGCAAACGGCCCCGCGGAGGAGGCCTCCGCGACGGCAGGCGGCGCGCTCCGCCGCAGGAGGGACTGGATGCGGAGCACCAGTTCGCGCGGACTGAAGGGCTTGGGAAGGTAGTCGTCGGCTCCAAGCTCCAGCCCCTTGATCCGGCTCTCGGACTCCCCCTTGGCGCTGAGGATCAGCAGCGGGATGGAGCGGGTGCTCTCCTCGGAACGCAGGCGCTTGGCCACCTCGAAGCCGTTGAGCCGCGGCAGCATGATGTCGAGCACGATGGCATCGGGGCGCTCGGTGCCGGCGAGTTCGAGCCCCTCCGCGCCATCCTCAGCCGCGATCACGCGGAATTTCGCTTTCTTGAGATGATAACGGATCAGATCCGTCACATCCTCCTCGTCCTCAATCACCAGGATGGTTTCAGGCATGATGCGTGCATGGGTTGTTGTGAGAAACCATTGCAGAAGGAGCTATCCGAGCCCCGACGGCGAGGCAAGCGCCGCTTTGGAACAGTTTCGGCACAAAAAAAGCGGGCCACCTGATTGGCGTCGGAAAAACCATGAAACCGACGCCGGGTGGCCCGCTCCCAACTCTGAAACCTATATATTTGACCCCCGTGCCCAAGCGGCGTTCAAAAAATTTCCCATTCCCTGTTATTTTGTCCGCTTCCTGCTATAAGGGAGCGCTTCCATCCTCCCCCGGACCGCATCCTTTATGACCAAAACCATCGGCATCCTCACTTCCGGCGGAGACTCTCCGGGCATGAATCCCGCCATCCGGGCGGTTGCCCGAACCGCCGCCCAGCACGACTGCCGCGTGATGGGGATCAACAACGGTTACGACGGAATCTTTGACGGCCTCACCGAGGAACTCGGGACCCGCAGCCTCGCCTCCATCATCGACCGTGGAGGAACCATCCTGCAATCGAGCCGCTGCAAACGGATGTACACCCCGGAGGGGGTGGATCACGCACGCAGGCGGCTCCAGGAACTCGGCATCCACGGGCTGGTGGTGATCGGCGGCGACGGTTCCCTGACCGGTGCCCGTGAACTCTCCAAGCGCGGGATGCCCGTCGTCGGGATCCCGGCCAGCATCGACAACGATCTGGCGGGAACCGAGATGGCGATCGGTGTCGACACTGCCACCAATACCATCATGCAGCAGGTCGACCGGATCCGTGACACGGCCCGCTCCCACCGCCGCTGCTTCCTCATCGAGGTCATGGGGCGCAATTCCGGCTACCTCGCACTCACCACCGCTATCAGCGGCGGTGCCTCCGTGGCGGTGATTCCGGAATACCGTTACAACATGGAGCGCATCGTTTCGGTTCTGCACAGCAGGTTCCAGGAGGCGCGCGACAACTCGATCATCATGCTCGCCGAGGGAGTCTGCGGCGCGGAGACCTTCATGAAGCGGATGACGGAGGCCGTGCCGGGAGGCGAGTTCGAGCAGGAAATCCGCATCACCGTGCTGGGGCATGTGCAGCGCGGCGGCATCCCGACCCACTTCGACCGCATGCTCGGCGCCCGCTTCGGGGAGCTTGCCGTGACAGGCCTCCTTGCCTCGGAAACCGGCTGCATGACCGCACTTGCCAAGGGGCGCGCCACCCTGATCGACCTCGACATGGTGATCGGGAAGAAAAAGCATCCCGCTCCCGAACTCATCCGTCTCGCCCGCAACCTCAAGGTGGAGTTCGGCGATCCGGTCGAACTCTAGGGAAGCGACGCTTCACTAAACTCCCGCCGTGTGCGAGGCCCCCGTCTCATTTTCGCGGATGGACGGGTTGGGATCGTGAGGTAGCATCCGCACATGGATTCCCTCCTCACCCTTCCCATCGGCGACTTCCGCGCCGTCGAGTTGACCCTTCGGCTGACCGTGGCGCTGGTGGCCATGACGGCTCTCCTACTCGTCCTCTCCATCAGCTGCACGGCGGGCCGCCTCCGTCTGCCGCTCATCCTCGCCTCGGTCGCCCTCCTCGGAGCGGCCTGGTTTGAATCGGGTGTCTGGCTTGGCTGGAAGCAGGGTTTCGAGTTAGCCGGAACCTCCTACTGCGTTACCGGTCAGCTCCTCTCCGGCGAGGACCGTATCCTCGCCTGGTCTCTCGGTGTCCCCGCGATTCTCTTCTGCTTCGGACTGCTTCGGATCCCCCGGGGAGAGGGGCATCGCTCTGCATGGACGCGGTTCTGCGCGGCGATCCTGCTTCTCGCACTCCTCGCGCCGTTCTCGAGCCTGCTGGCGCTGGCATTGCTGGGCTGGGTACTCTGGTCCCTCTGCTTCAAGGCTCCTTCCGTCGCAAAGGGTTCCTCCGTTTCCCTGCGGCGGGAATGCCTGATCGCATCGGGTAGCATCGCGCTCCCGTTCCTTATCACCCTACTGGGAGGCTGGCATCTGCTGCCGCTGGGAAAGTCTGCCGAGGGGATTCTTGTCCGCGGTGAAATCATCCGCTCCCTTTGCGACATCCTCTCCTTAGTCGTGCCCGCCGTGATCCTGCTGACGGCAGTTCTGAGGCTGGCTGCGGATGTTTCGGAAAAATCCCCTGAACGCTCATCCGCACCCCCAACCGCATCCCACATCACGCCCCCAACCCCACAACTCAAGGAAAGGAAATCCAAGCCTCGCGAACCCTCATTACCGGATCTCCAATCCGGCCTGTTCGGAAGCTAGAGCGGCTTCGGTTTTATTTGCCGCATGGCCAAGGGAAGAGATCTCGCGCAGAGGCGCAGAGTTTTTAGGCTAACGGCAGCGCTTCTTTAGAATCATCTCCCTTGGATGGGGTCGTCAGACCCCTTGTGAATCGATCAAGGGTTTCTCCGATTTGAAGGGCGTAACAGTGCCCATCTTCTCCGCACCTAATCCTTTGTCTTTTCCTCCGCGCCTCTGCGCCTCTGCGCGAGTCCTTTTATTTATCGACGGTCAAGATAATCGCCCTAGGAGCGACAGATTAACTAGAAGATGCTCTGGGAATTCAGCGTCGGGTAATCCGTATATCCCTTCTCTCCGGGAGCATAGAAGGTCGATTCGTCCGCTGCATTGAGTGGTGACTTCTGCCTGAAGCGCTCAGGCAGATCAGGATTCGCGATGAAAGGCACGCCGAATGCAATCGCATCGGCCCACCCCTCGGCGATGGCGGCATTGCCCGACTCGAGGGTGAATCCTCCGGCGGAAACGATCTTCCCGTTCCATGCGGAGCGGAGCTCCTTGGGTCCTACTCCCTCCGCAGCTCCATGGGCAATGTCCTGGGCTGTCACCTGCGTGATGTGGGCATAGGCGAGACCGAAGCGGTTGAGCTCGCGGAGCACGTGGCCGAAGGTCTCGAGCGGATTGTCATCGTGCATGTCGTTGAAGGCACCGGCGGGCGAGAAGCGGATCCCGACCCCGTCAGCACCCCAGACTCCGACCACGGCCTCGGTGACTTCGATGGTCAGGCGCGACCGGTTGGCGACCGATCCCCCGTATTGGTCGGAGCGCTTGTTTGTCCCGGTACGCAGAAACTGATCCAGCAAATACCCGTTGGCATTGTGGATCTCCACGCCGTCAAATCCGGCCTGCTTGGCCAGCTTCGCGCCGTGGACATACTCGGCGATGATGCCAGGAATCTCGGCGGTCTCGAGGGCGCGTGGAGTTACATATTCCTCCATCGCTGTCCCGGTGAAGACCTGACCCTTCGGCCTGATGGCCGAGGGAGCGACGGGGAGTGCACCTTCCTTCTGATAAGAGGGATGGGAGATGCGGCCGACATGCCAGAGCTGCAGGTAGATGTGCCCACCCTTGGCATGGACGGCCTCCGTGACCTTCTTCCATCCCGCGACCTGATCCGCCGTGTGGATCCCGGGCGTGCTGGGATAGCCATATCCGGAGGTAGAAACGGAGGTCGCCTCCGAAATGATCAGGCCGGCCGAGGCGCGCTGGGCGTAATATTCCGAGTTCAGCTCGTTCGGCACATGACCCTCGGAAGCACGACAGCGCGTGAGCGGCGCCATGAAGATGCGATTTGGCAGGGCGAGCGGGCCGAGCTGGAGGGGAGTGAAGAGATCGGGCGTCATGAGAAGGTGTTTAGGCTGAAGACTGTTAGACTGTTAGAAAAGGCTGGGGAAAAAGTGGTGCTCTGGCATACCTCACGTAGAAATGCGAAGATCGCGTGGAAGAATCCGTATCTTCTCCACCTCTTCCTGAGTTCATGAGTTCCAGATTAAAATCTCTCCGCGCCTCTGCGGCTCCGCGGGGAAATCCTCAAAAAGGCAGGCCCGGGATGCCGAGTCCGGCCGTGAGCTTGCCCATCTCGTCGGCGGCGAGCTTCTTAGCATCGGCGTTCGCCTGACGGACGGCGCTGAGCACCAGATCCTCGAGCATCTCGACATCGTCGGCATTCACGACCTCGGGGGCGATGCGGATCGAGAGGATGTCGCCGGCGCCGGTGGCCTTCACCGTCACCTTGCCGCCTCCGGAGGAGGCCTCCACCTCGCGCTTGGCGAGGTCTTCCTGGATCTGGGCCATCTTTTTCTGCGCGTTGGCGGCGGCGCTCATCATCTTGGCAATGTTCATGGAGTCGTTTCGGGTTGGGTGCGTTATGGGCGTTAGATGCGTTCTGCTGAACTCAGGCTTTCTGCGGGGGGTCGATCAGGATTTCGGCTTTGAAAATCTCCAGCGCCTTGCGGATGAGCGGATCGCTTTTGAACTCCTCGAGCTCCGCGGCGCTGATGGCGGGCGCTGCTGGTTCCGGTGCCGTCTGCTTGGGTGCGGGTTCGGTGGGTTTGCCCGCAGTGCGGTTTGGTTGCGACGCCTCCTTGATTGATGGAGCGGGAGTGCCGACCGGTTCCGGTTCTGGAGGAGCGGGCGGCTCCTCTCCGGTGAAGCGGTACTCGAAGGTGATCTTCACGCCGAGTGCCGCGGTGAGTTGCTCCTCGATTTTTTTCACCGCCTGAGGCCAGAAGAGTGTCTGCGTCTGCTGCTCAAGCGACGGGGGGAACTCCACCAGGATGGCGTTGCCGATCCGCTCGATGAAGCGCCCATCCTCGACCCAGCCGAATTTCAGCGGCGAGTCGGCGGCCAGCTTCATCGCCACTTCCTGCCAGGGGTCGGAGGAATTGGGCGTTGGGAGTTGGGGACTGGGAGTTGGGGGCTGGGAACCAAGGCTCTGGGAAGAGCCGCGGACGACTGACGTAGTCAGCCCCGCAGGGGCGGCACCGCTTCCCGGGAGGGAAGTGCCGTCAACTGAGGATTCAACCGGTGCGGCTTTCGACTCAACCTTGGGCGGCTCGGTCCGGATCGGAGCCTCCGGGAGTGGGGTCGCCTTGGGTGCCGGTACCGGTGCTGGTGAGGGAGCCGGTGCGGCGACCGGTGCCGTGGGACGGGGAGCCGGTGGGCGCGCCACAGGACGATCCGGGAGGGGTGCGCCACCGCGAAGTGCGGTGAGCGTGTCGAGCACGTCGCTGAGGCTTGCCTCCTCGAGGAGATGCACCCCTTTGATGAGCGCGACGTCGAGTTGGAGCTTCTTGTCGGTGGCCCAGCGGAGGCGGCCTTCCGCCTCGCCGAAGTGATCCAGCAGAACCAGGAGCTTCTGCTGGGAGATCGCCTCCCCGAGCCTCGCTTCCTCGGTCGCTTCCGCAGACGGGTGGACCTTGCCGATCAGGATATCGCGGAGCAATCCAACGAGATCGCCAAGCAGTCGAGCCAGATCCTTGCCGGCCTCGGCCTGACTCTTCACGACGGCCAGTGCGGCGGGCGTGTCGCGGGCGACGAGGGCTCCCGCAAGCTCCAGGACGGTTTCGCGCGGTGTGAATCCGAAGACGTTGTGGACATCGGCGGCGCCGATCGTCGTACCGCAGAAGGCGACGACCTGATCGAGCATCGACTCGGCGTCACGCATCGCCCCGTCGGCCCCGCGCGCGATCGTGGCGGCGGCCGCGGGATCGAGTGCGATCTGCTCGTTCTTCGCGATGTGCAGCAGATGGTCGGCGATGAGTTCCGGCGTCAGTCGCCTCAGGTCGAAGCGCTGGCATCGGCTGAGGATGGTGGCCGGCACCTTCTGCGCCTCGGTCGTGGCGAAGAGGAACTTCACGTGCTCCGGGGGCTCTTCCAGCGTCTTGAGCAACGCGTTGAAGGCCGCGGTCGAGAGCATGTGCACCTCGTCGATGAGGTAGACCTTGTACGGTCCGCGGGCCGGGGCGTAGGCGGCGTTCTCGCGAAGCGTGCGGATGCTGTCGACGCTGTTGTTGCTCGCCCCGTCGATCTCCATCACGTCGAGGCTGCGTCCCTCGGCGATCTCGATGCAGGCATCGCAGGTGCCGCAGGGATTGTCGGTCGGCTCGCCCTTGTTGGAGAGACAGTTGAGGGCCTTGGCCAGGATGCGTGCCGAGGAGGTTTTCCCCACGCCGCGGGGACCGACGAAGAGGTAGGCCTGCGCGAGCCGCTTGCCGGTGATCGCGTTCTGGAGCGTCCGGGTGATGTGTTCCTGGCCCACGACCTCCTCGAAGCGTTGGGGACGGTATTTGCGGGCGAAGACTCGGTAGCTCACGGAGGAAGGAAGTTAAAAGCGCCGGGGGAAAAAGTCGAGGGACGAAGGAGCAGATCCCTTGGGCGGCTACCGGCTTTCGGATTCGCCGGGTGAGGGGAGTGCGGGTTTCGCCTCGGAGAGATGGCACATCATCTCCTGAAGGCGCTCGCGCACTCCGGGGATGAATCCCCGATCTGTATGGAGCACCAGCAGGCAGAGCTCCCCGTTGTGGAGAAAGCTGAGGGCTCCCTGCTCGGCATGGAGCGTGACGGCCGGCACGGCGCCAAGTCCCATCCCCGCTGAGGACTCGCGGATCTGGGCGAGCATCGTCATCGCCTGGCCACTGAGCGTTCGGAGATCGATGCCGGTGGAGGCATTCGAGGTGCAGAGGACACGGTCCCCGTGGGCCAGAACGCAGGCCTTCAGGCCGGGAAGCTCGCCCGCCTTCGAAATCACGCGCTCGAGCGTCAGCTTCTCCTCGGTCATGAAAAGGGCCTGCAGCGCGGAGGGGTCGGCCAGCCGATCCTGCGGATCGAGCTTCCAGAGTGGCTCCACGGCCAGAGCCTTGGAGCCCGGATCGGAAGCAGTTTCGGGCAGGGCGGAAGGCTTCACCTCCGCCTTTTCAAAGGATACCTTTTCGACGGGCATCTCCCGGATGGGTTCGACTGCTGGGATCTCCTCCTTTCGGCGGCGGAAAATCGGCAACGACTCAAAGAGGCTTCTGCGTTGCGCTTGGTTCCGATCAGTTGTCAGCTCAGGGGTCCCTGCAGGAAACTCGGGCATTGGTGGAACGACATCCGCAGAGACCGGTTCCCCCAAGCCGCCGCCTGAGGAGCGCGGATCATTTTCGTAACCTGCATCTGCAACATTTTCTACTTCAATGACTAAAGTATCCTTTTCTTCTTTGCTCGAAGCGGCCGGTTCCGTCTCTACCAGCTCCTCCCGACGAGTCACCATCCGGAAGTGAAGCGCCACCCATCCCGGCGGCAGGGTGATCCGTTCCCCGCGATCGCGCCCCTCGGGAATCTGCACCAGATCAGGCAGCAGATCATTCAGCCTGCCGAGGGCGATCCTCGGCGTGTTGCCTCCCAGCAGATCATTGCAGGGAATCCCAACCGTGCGCCCCGGCTCCATGGCCTCGGACGCTTCGGCACGAAGGAGTTCGGCGGGGAGGCGGGCACGCAGTTCCTCAACGGGAAGTGTCACCGTTTCGGGAGCCTCCTCGTGATAGCGATAGCGGGGTGTCGCGTTGGTTGCAGTTGCCACGGGGTGATCTTCCGAAATGCCAACCCTCACCGCAATGGCGAATCCGCAGTCGAGATTCTTCTTGCGAAGAATCGTCCCCGCCTCCGAAATGACCCGATGCAATTGAATCTCAAATACGACGACCGGGGACTGATTCCAGCCATTGTTCAGGAGAGCGCCGAGAAAGGCGGGCGCGTCCTCATGATGGCCTGGATGAACGAAGACTCACTGAAGCATTCCGTTGATTCCGGCTACATGCACTACTGGAGCCGTTCCCGCCAAAAACTCTGGAAGAAAGGCGAATCAAGCGGCCACACGCAGCGGATCCTGCGTTGGTTCGTCGATTGCGACCGCGACACTCTCCTTTTCGAGGTCGAGCAGCACGGCGGCGCCTGCCACACCGGATTTGCCAGCTGCTTCTATGTCGAGCTCGACAAGACGGGGAACGACCTTCCGCCCCAGGAAGAGCCGCTCTTCAGTCCCGACAGCGTTTACAAAGCGTAGGCGATCACCCGTCCCGTCCCGATGATCCAATACCACCGCCTTCTCAACCTCGTCCTCGACCACGGGGCGCGGAAAGAAGACCGCACCGGCACGGGAACGCTCTCCATTTTCGGCGCGCAGGAACGCTTCGACCTGACCAAGGGATTTCCCCTGCTCACCACCAAGAAGCTGCACCTCCGCTCGATCATCCACGAGCTGCTCTGGTTCCTCAAGGGTGACACCAACATCGGTTACCTCAAGGAACATGGCGTCACGATCTGGGACGAGTGGGCCGATGCGAAAGGTGACCTCGGGCCTGTCTACGGCGCGCAGTGGCGCAAGTGGCGCACCCCGGAGGGCGGCTCCGTCGATCAGATCGCCCGCGTCGTCGAGGATCTCAAAAAGAATCCCGACAGCCGCCGCCATATTGTCAGCGCTTGGAATCCCGGCGAAATCGACAGGATGGCGCTCGCGCCTTGCCATGCGCTCGTCCAGTTCTACGTCGCGAACGGCGAACTCAGCTGCCAACTCTACCAGCGCAGTGCGGATCTCTTCCTCGGCGTCCCCTTCAACATCGCCTCCTACGCCCTGCTCACCATGATGATCGCGCAGGTCTGCGGACTGAAAGCCAAGGAATTCATCCACACCTTCGGCGATCTCCACCTCTACGTGAACCACCTCGATCAGGCCCGCCTCCAGCTCACGCGCGAACCGCGTCCCCTCCCGCGGATGCTGCTCAATCCCGCGGTGACGAAGCTCGAGGATTTCCGCTACGAAGACTTCACCCTCGAAGGCTATGACCCCCACCCCGCGATCAAGGCCCCGATCGCTGTTTAGAATGCGCGGTCCAAAAATATACCCCGCAGAGGCGCAGAGGCGCAGGGTTTTAGGGCAAGCCTTTGAATCTCCTTCTTTTTCTCCATCTCTGCGTCTCTGCGTCTCTGCGCGAGAATCTGCAGTTTTCCTTTTTTTCAGATGATCAAAGCGATTGTGGCTATGGCGGAGAACCGGGTCATTGGGAATGCCGGCACGATCCCGTGGCATCTCCCCGAGGATTTCAAATTCTTCAAGGCGACCACCATGGGTCACGCCATCCTCATGGGACGGAAGACTTTTGAGTCCATCGGCAAGCCGCTCCCCGGTCGGGAAAACATCGTGCTCTCCCGCACCATGCCTGACACTCCCGGAGCCACCGTGATCCGCTCGATCGATGAACTCAAGGAGCCCGAATTCACGCAAGGGGGCCGCGACTTGTTCGTGATCGGCGGTGAAGAGATCTACCGACTCCTCCTCCCCAGAGTTCAGGAACTCTACGTCACCAAAGTCCCCAGAACCATCGACGGCGACACCCACTTCCCCGAGTTCGAATCACAATTTGATGCTGGAACCAAGGTGTTGGAGACCAGAGATTTTTTCGTGTGGATGTATCGGCGAATCCAAGGCTGTTAGGCTGTAGACTGTTGGACTTTTAGGCAAAACAGCTTCTAGCTCAATTCCTCCAAGCGTTGCTTGATCGCTCTCCACTCAGGAAAGAGCTGAGTTATAAGTCGGATGAATTGTGGCCCATGATCTGGATGCCGAAGGTAGCAGATTTCGTGCGTTATGATGTAACCGACGCAGCCAGAGGGTGCATGGATTAACTCTGGGTTGAGGAAGATCGTTCCGTTTTTAAGCACGGCAGAAAACCGCTCAATCATACCCACGGCATAAAGGCTTGGAAGTTTGTATGCAGCGCTAGGCCGACAAGCGAAGCTGTAGTGAACTACTGCGAGCGCAGGCGAACAACGCGCTGCGCCAAAATCCCAGGCCTTCTACTAATCTCTTTGCTGGCGGGGGAGGATGCGCAGGGTCTGCGGCTCCATTTTGCCGATGGAATTCGCGGGCAATACCCCTCTCCAGGAAGTTCCCGGGTAGATGATGGTATCACGGCCGATGATGGAGCCGGGGCTTAAGACAGCGTTGCAGCCGATTTCGGCGCGGTCGCCGACGATGGCACCGAACTTGCGAAGGCCCGTCGGAATGATTCCTTCGGCGGTTTTCACGGTGACCGGCTGATGGTCGAGCCGAACATTGGAGAGGATGGCTCCGGCACCGAGGTGTGCCTTGTGGCCGAGGATGGAATCCCCGACGTAGTTGAAGTGCGGAATCTGCGCCTCGTCGAAGATGAGGCAGTTCTTGAACTCGCAGGAGTTGCCCAACACGACGCCGTTGCCTACCACGACATTCTCGCGGATGTAGGCGCCGTTGCGGATCTCGCATCCCTCGCCGATCCACGCGGGCCCCTTGATCATCGCTCCTTGTTCGATGACCGTGCCGCGTCCGATGTGAACCGCACCACTGATGAAGGGCTTGCCGATGAGCTTACCGAAAATGCCGGGCTTGAGCCGGAACTGCAGGTAGGTCGAGATCTTTGCCAGCGCCTCCCAAGCATGGGTCGTGTTCTCGAAAATGACACTGTGCTCGGTGCGATCGAGATCGAGGAAATCTTCAGGGGCAAACATCAAGGGAAATGATGAATGATGAATGATGAATGATGAAGGGTTTTCGGATACACCTCCGAAAATGTTCAGCGCATGTCTATGGCTCCGTTGTTTTCAGCTCCTTTTCATCCCTCATACTTCATCCCTCATACTTTGCAGTGGCTTTATCCTCTCTCCCAACAGCCTAACAGTCTAAACCGCTAACAGCCTCCGGATCAGCTTTTGCTGATCCGCTGTCCGTCTTTTGTATCTTTAACGGTCCAGCCGAGTGAGGCGATTTGGTCGCGGAGTTCATCGCTCTTTTTCCACTCCTTGGCCGCACGGGCGGCAGCGCGGGCTGCAAGCAGCTCCTCCACCTCCTCCGGGATCGCGGCGACGTCATCAGGCTGAAGAGCCAGCACACCATCCACACGGGCGAGCCATGCGAGAAGTCCGCGTGCCTGCGGCGGGGTGAGCCGTCCCTCATCCATGCTGCGGTTGCTCTCACGCAGGGTCTCGAAGAGGACCGCCAAGGCACCGGAGATATTCAGGTCGTCATCCAGTGCAGTGAAGAATCCCTCCGTCGCCGCGTCTGGCGCTTCCGCGGCTGATTCCGAGCCGGCGGTCTCTGTCAGACGCTCACGCCATGCATCGAGTCGCGCCAGTGCCGTGCGGGCAGCCGCGAGTCCCTCCATGGTGAAGTTAAGAGCTCCCCCGTAGTGGACGGAAATCAGGGCGTAGCGGACTTCGC
>JBAPTI010000002.1:0-6774 GCA_049282095.1 Chthoniobacterales bacterium | reverse complement strand
ACGATCCCCTCCCCGAGCCCGGCCTGCGCGATATCACCGCCCAGATCGATTTCACGACTCTGGCGGCGGAAGCCCGCTCCATCGGCTTCGGGCTCCTCGGTTACAGCGACCAGCATCACTTCCTCGTCGGAACCGCCGAGCCGTGGCTCCGCTCACTCGGTGATCTCACCGCCGCGAGCGATGCGGCGCGCGGCGACCTGCGCTCCCTGCAGACACTTCTGAACCCCGGCACCATGGGGCGACAGTTCAAGGCGATCGCCTTCGGAAAGGACTTCCCCACCGAACCTCCGCTCGGATGCTTCAAGTACCAGCGCCCGGGAGTCGAGGCGCTCTAGATTTTGGGTTTCCCCGCAGAGACGCTGAGGCGCAGAGAAAACAGGTTCAGCAAACCCTCTCTGCGTCTCCGCGCCTCTGCGTGATAAATCAGCCGGCCCTCAGGGTTTCTTTCCTGAGTTCCTGATAAGATTTATCCCAGATTTTGCGATAGGGTGACGGCGACAGGTCTAGATGGTTCACCCGGATGGTGAGTCTTCGGATGGTTAAAACCGTTGAAGGGTTGAAACGTTACAACGTGCGGACTCCAGGCACTCATTCCACTCTCCGAGCCGAGTCATGATCAGCAAACTTCTTGATGGTGCCTTCTCGAATTCAGGTTCAGGGATTTCCGGATCCACCTTGTAACCTTGACGCCAAATCCTCCCGGATCCCGTGGCGCCCTTTCAGGGCTACCTTCGGTAGTCTTCCGCGGCTCTTCCCAGAGCCTTGGTTGTCACGTTTCTAACCATTTCAACTCCCCTTTCCGGGACCTTCGGTTTCCTAATGCAAATTTTGGGTTTATTGGGCTTCCCGCCTCTAATGCAATTTTTGGGTTAAATCGCATAGAGGCCGTTGCGAAGGGGGCCAAAGGCCAAAACCATCAAGGCACAAAAAAAGCGGGGCCCCTGCGAAGAGGTCCCGCTTTTTTGTGGAGATACTTAGTATCGGCGAGGACCGCGATCGCGGTCGCCACCGAAGGAGCGGCCTCCGCCCCTGTTTCCTGGAGGACGATCCTCGCGGGGACGGGCCTCGTTGACGGTCAGGTTGCGGCCCTGGAAGTCCTTGCCCTCGAGTGCCGCGATGGCTGCGTTGCCTTCCTCGGCGTTGCCCATCGTGACAAAGCCGAATCCGCGGGAACGGCCGGTTTCACGGTCGGTGACCAAGGCGACTTCGGTCGGCTTGCCGTACTGGGTGAAGAGATCGCGGAGATCCTGGTCGGTGGTGTCAAAGGTCAGATTGCCTACGTAGAGTTTCATGTTGGTGTGTGTGGTTGAAACGAAATCCGCTAATCAGAGCCGTTCCCGAGAACCGGGTTTCAAACCACCATTGAAAAACTCAATTGGCAATTCACCACGCAACAAATCATTAAAAATCGAACTGCTCCAATCTGGGGCATTTCCAGACATTAGCAAGGGAAACCTGCGCAATGAGGGGACTCCGGCGGATCCTTGGCTTTCCAGAGGAATTCATTCGCTCAGCCGCATGCCGGGGGGTAGATTCACAGAACATTGCATCAGTCCTTTCACTCATCCAGCCGTCACTCCAGCGACTCCTGTGGAGCGCTTTTCTCTCTCTGACATGGGACTCGGCACAAAAAATCGCCAGAATCAGACTGCGGATCTCTGCAAGGAACACCTCCGCACTGCCCACGTCTCGCAGGGTATCCTCGTGGAGGATTTTATCCTCGAAATCGAGGGTTCCGGAAAGACCAAGGACATCTTGAAGTGGGGTCAGTTTACCGACATGTCCCACGACATCGGGGCCATGAAGGAACGCCTTGATGAGCAATTTACAAAATGGCTGAACGGCGACGTTTGACCACCAACCAGCCACAACCACCAACCACCGAAGACCATGGTCAAAATCAATTACGGGTTCGAGAAGCGCAGGAAAGAAATGGAGAAGAAGCGCAAGAAGGAAGAAAAAGCAAAAGCCAAGGCCGCAAGCAAAGCTGCGGGATCTTCCTCCTCCGAACCGCAGGAAGAGACTCCGCTCACTCAGTGATCTCACCGCCGCGAACGACGCGGCACGCGGCGACCAACGCTTCCTTCTGAAAGGACTTCCCCGCCGAACCTCCGCTCGGATGCTTCAAGTACCAGCGCCCGGGCGTTGAGGCGCTGAAGGATGATTAATCAGGAACTCAAGAACTCAGGAAGGAAACCCCTCGCGAGAATCTAATTGCTACCGGATTGATTCGCTTATTCGAGCAATTTTATAGGCTGATCTAAAAAGGATTGAAGGTTTGGATGCAGGGCTAGGCGCGTGAGCGATGCTGTAGTGAACTACTGCGAGCGAGCAGCAACAAAGCCCTGCGCCAAAACCGCAATCCGCTAAAGATTCAGCTTCCGGTCGAGGATCTCCCCCAGATGCTCCTGAAGCATTGGATTCTCCAGACGCTCGAGGACGGTGCCGAAGAAGCCGCGCACGATGAGTTGCGCCGCCTGCTTGGGAGGAATGCCTCGGGCCATCATGTAGAAGAGTTCATCCTCGTTGAGTTCGCCTGACGTGGCGCCGTGGGTGCAGCGGACGTTGTCGGCGAGAATCTCGAGTCCGGGCATGGAATTGGCCTCGGCCTCGTCGCTGAGCATGAGATTGCGAACCTTCTGGTAGGCATCGGTCTCGTGGGCGGCCTCCTCGACCTTGATCAGGCCGGCAAAGATCGTCTTCGAGGAATCGGCGAGGGCATTATGGTAGAGCAGGTCGCTCGTCGCACGCGGGGCGAAGTGATCCTGAAAGGTCCGCTGGTCGATCTCGCGCTCGCCGGAGGCGGGATTGATCGAGAGCATAACGCTTCGCGATCCCTCGCCACGCAGGTGACTGTCGCTCTCGCCGCGGATGTAGGCGCCGCCGAGATTCAACTGGAGAGCTGTGGAGGTGCCGGCTTTCTCGACACCGGTGGTGTTGAGATGGAAGGCCGTCGTCTTGTCGCTCCAGTCCTGGACACCGACATAGGTGAGCCGGGAACCTGCTGCGAGCGAAAGGTCATTCACCGCGACGGCCAGGGAGGCCTCGTTTCCGGCGGAGACGAAGCGGTCGATGACGGTCGCGGAGGCACCCTCCTCGAGGACGATCAGGGTGTGGGGGAAGACGGCCGCCGACTCGCCCTCGACCCAGTGCCAGATCTCGATCGGCTTCCGCACGGCCACTCCCTTGGGGACATGGACGAAGGTTCCCGAGCGGAGGCGCGCCTTGTGAAGGGCTGCGAATTTCTTCGATCCGAGGCGGACCTCCGAGGTCATGAAGCTCTTTCTGAAAAGATCACCGTGCTCCTTCGCCGCCTTCTCCAAAGGCATCACGAGAACTCCGGCTGGGAGATCCGCGGTCTCGGAGTGGAGAAGCGCATCGTTACCGAAGACGAGTTTGGCCGAGAGGCCGGTTAGTCCCGAGGAACGGGAGACCAGATCCGCGGCATTCCTGACGGGAGCGGCTGCGGAGAAGCCGGAGAGGTCAGTCGCCTTGATGTTGGCAAAGCGCCATGGTTCGTCACGACGGCTCGGCAGGGGGAGCGACTGGAAGAGATCCCAGGCCGCCTGCTGATCGTGGTGAAACCACTCAGGCCAGTGACCGTGGGAGGGGGCGACGGAGGTAACGGAGTTGGAGGAGCTCATCCGACCGATCCCTCCATCTCGAGGTCGATGAGGCGCTTCAATTCGACGGAGTATTCCATCGGGAACTGCTGGACGAGGTCGTTGACGAATCCGTTCACGGCAAGACTCATCGCCGCCGCCTCACTGAGGCCGCGCTGCTGCATGTAGAAGATCTGCTCGGCGCTGATCTGGCTGACGCTTGCCTCGTGCTGGACTGCGTTCCCCTGCCCGCGGACGCTGATGGCGGGGTATGTGTCGGTGCGGCTGTGGGTATTGATGAGCAGGGCGTCGCACTCGGTGTTGTTCTTGCACCCTTTGAGATGCTTGGGGACATGGACCATGCCACGGTAGGTGGCGCGGCCGGTGCCGAGGCTGATCGACTTGGAGATGATGTTGCTGGTCGTGTTGTCGGCCGCGTGGATCATCTTGGCACCGGTGTCCTGATGCTGACCGTCGCCGGCGAGGGCGATCGAGACCACCTCGCCGCGAGCACCCTTCCCCTTCATGACAACGCCGGGATACTTCATGGTGAGGCGGGAGCCGATGTTGCAATCGATCCACTTGATCTCGGCATCCTCGTGGGCGAGGCCACGCTTGGTGACGAGGTTGAAGACATTGGAACTCCAGTTCTGGACGGTGATGTACTGGATCTTGGCTCCCTTCATGGCGACGAGTTCGACAACCGCACTGTGCAGGGTCGACGTCTCAAACTTCGGCGCCGTGCAACCCTCCATGTACATGACCTCGGCCCCCTCGTCGGCGATGATGAGGGTGCGCTCGAACTGGCCGAAGTTCTGCGCGTTGATGCGGAAGTAGGCCTGAAGCGGGTGCTTCACCTTCACTCCCGGCGGGACATAGATGAAGCTGCCGCCGCTGAAGACGGCGGAATTCAGCGCGGAGAACTTGTTGTCACCGCTCGGGATGACCTTCCCGAACCACTTCTTGAAGATCTCGGGATGCTCCTTCAATCCCTCGGTGGAGCCGACAAAGATGACTCCCTGCTCGCCGACCGCGGCCTTGATGTTGGAGTAGGCCGCCTCGCTGTCAAACTGGGCCTCCACTCCGGCGAGGAACTTGCGCTCCTGCTCGGGGATGCCGAGACGCTCGAAGGTCTGCTTGACCTCCTCGGGAACCTCGTCCCAACTGCGCTTGGGCTGCTGGCCCTGCGCGAGGTAGTAGCGGATGTTCTCGAAGACGATGTTCTCGAGGTCCTTGGTCGCCCAGTTGGTGGGCATCGGCTTCTCGAGGAACTTGCGGTAACCCTCTTTACGGAAGGCGCGGACCCAATCGGGATCCCCCTTCACGTCACTGATGTAGTCGATCGTCGCCTCGGTAAGGCCGACACCGGCGTCGTAGGCGTATTCGACATCGTAGCGGAAATCGCCCACGGAACGGTCGATATCGATGTCTGGCTTGGTCTCGGTACTCATAGAAAAGGTAGGTTAGGCTGAAGTCAGTTAGACTTTTAGGTTCTGAGTCTTGGTTCTGATAGGTTCTGGCTAATAGTCTAATAGTCTAAATTGCTAATGCCCTTTTAGGCGGCCTTGGTCCCGTATTCCTTCTCGACCCAGTCGTAGCCCTCGGCCTCGAGCTTGAGGGCGAGATCCTTGTCGCCGCTCAGGATGATGCGGCCCTCGGACATGACATGAACCTTGTCGGGGACGATGTAGTCGAGCAGGCGCTGGTAGTGGGTGATCACGAGCATTCCGATATTCGGACCGCGGAGGGCATTCACGCCGGCGGAGACGATCTTGAGCGCATCGATGTCGAGACCGCTGTCGGTCTCGTCGAGCACCGCGTAGGAGGGCTCGAGCATCGCCATCTGGAGGATCTCACAGCGCTTCTTCTCGCCGCCGGAGAACCCCTCGTTCACCGAGCGCGAGGTGAACCCGCGGGGCACACTGAGGGCATCCATCTTGGCGTAGAGCTTGGCATAGTACTCGGTCGCCTCGAGCTCCTCCCCCTCGGGAAGGCGGGCCTGCAGGGCGGCGCGGATGAAGTTGGCGATGGTGACGCCGGGGATCTCCATGGGGTACTGGAAGGCCAGGAAGAGACCGAGTCGTGCACGGACATCGGGCTCCAGGCCGAGGATGCTCTCGCCGTCCAGCAGGACGTCGCCGGAGGTCACGGTGTAGTCGGGGTGACCGGCCATGATCTTGGCAAGCGTGCTCTTGCCGGCCCCGTTCTTACCCATGATGGCGTGAACCTCTCCCTTGGGAATGTCGAGGGTGAGCCCCTTCAGGATCGGCTTGTCGCCGATCGAGGCATGGAGGTCGCGGATGGAGAGTGAAGAGGCGGACATGGTTCTTACTTGGTGGTTGGTTTTGATTTGGAGTGGTTGGAAGTCTTGGGAGTTCCGCAATCGGCGCAGAGGCCGCGGAGGGTCACGTCGTGCTGGGAGACGAGGAAACCGTCGGGAAGCTTCCATCCCTTATCGCGGGCTTGCGAAAACTCGATGTCGGTCACCTTGCCGCAGTCGGAGCAGTGGAAGTGGCCGTGCTCGTGGAGATTCGCGCAAAAGCGGGTGGGCTCCCGGTCCACATGGACGGCCCTAACCAAGCCGTTGCCTACCATCGTCTCAAGGCAATTGTAGACCGTGGCGAGCGAGATCGAAGGCATCCGCTTCTGGGCACGAATGAAGACTTCCGTGGCCGTGGGATGGTCCCGCTTGTCCATCAGCACCTCGTAGACCTGTCGCCTCTGGGGAGTGAGCCGCAGGCCCTCTCTCCCCATCGCGTTCTCATAGGCTGGAATGGATGAATCCTTCTTCATGCGGCGGGCAGAAAACCTACCATCAAGAAATCCTCAATCAAGAATTATTCTAAATTAGGGCCTTGAGGGCCAAGGCTGTTAGCGGTTTAGGCTGTAGGCTATTAGGGCCTGTTAAGACTAAAAGGCAGGTGGCGGTGCCAGGAGTTTTGCTGCCAGGCGAGGCGCATAAGAGAGGCAATACCCTTGCGGTCTTGACTCTCTTGGGCAACAAAGCATGGCGGCAAAAGAACGGCACCCTAAAGGCGAGGGTTGCTGAGGCGCAGGGCCAGCGTTGCTCTTTCGGTCGTGTAGTGCTGTGACTACACTCCCTCTTTCGCGCCTTGTCCTGCACCTCATCTCCTCCTCGCGCCATCCCGCCATTTTAATCTTAACAGGCCCT
>JBAPTI010000001.1:0-1809 GCA_049282095.1 Chthoniobacterales bacterium | reverse complement strand
CATCCACGCCCGTGACGAGCGGGGCAAGCCTTGCGGTACGAGGGAGAAGTTCGAGGAGATCCAGACGGCGGTGCGTGGCAAGTGCCGCGAGGTCATCGTCCAGTTCTCCACCGGCGGTGGCACCAATCTGACCATCGAGGAGCGCGTCTCGTGTCTGGACGCCGATCCCGAGATGGCCTCGCTCAACATGGGCACGCTCATGCGCCAGACGGGTCCGAACGCCGGCCAACCCTTTTCGAACATGACCAAAGACATCGAGGCCTGGGCGGCCAAGATGAAGGAGATGCACATCAAGCCCGAGATGGAGTGCTACTCCCAGAGCATGTACCGGGACGTGCACAACCTCATCAAAAAGGACTTGATCGAGCCCCCGTACTACATCAACTTCGTGCTCGGGATGATGCATCAGGGCGCGATCGAGGCGAACCCCGACACGCTGCACTCCATGTACCAGTTCCTGCCGGAGAACTGCTACTTCAACACGACCGCCACCGGAGCCGCTGAGCTGCCGATCACGACGATGGCGATGATCATGGGCGGCTGCGCTCGCGTCGGGCTTGAGGACAACATCTACTACAAGAAGGGCGTGCTCGCCGAGAGCAACGCGCAGCTCGTGGAGCGGACGGTCCGGCTCGCCAGGGAGCTCAATCTCGAGCCCGCCACTCCCGACGAGGCCCGAGAGATCCTCGGCGTCGTCAAGAAGTACTGAGCCAGGAAGGCAACCGAGCCATGGACGATCTCTTCTCACTCAAGGGCAAGTCGGCCGTCGTCGTAGGCGGCGCGGGCGGCATGGGCAGCGCCATCGCCGCCGGGCTCATCCGCTACGGCGCTGACGTCGCGCTGGCGGACGTCAACCAGGAGGCGCTCGCACAGGTCGCCACGGCCCTCAGCGAAGCGACCGGCAAGCCGGTGCGCACCTACGTCATCGACTGCACCGACGAGGCCAGCGTCAAAGGCGTCGTGGACAGCACGGTGGCCGACATGGGCGGCCGCGTGGACGTGCTCGTGAACGCTCTCGGCTACAACGTCAAGGGCTCTGCCATCGAGTTCCCGATGGACGAGTGGGACAAGCTGTTCAGCGTCAACGTCAAGGGCGTCATGATGTCCTGCAAGCACTTCGGCGCCCAGATGGTCAAGCAGGGCGGCGGCAAGATCATCAACCTCTCGTCGGTGCGCGGTCAGCGCGGCGCGCTCGGCGGCAACAGTGCCTACTGCGCGAGCAAGGGCGCCGTCGACATGATCACCAAGCAGCTCGCCTGCGAGCTCGCGCAGCACAAGGTCTACGTCAACGCCCTCGGCCCGATCATCACCGTCACGCCGATGACGGCCGAGCGCATCAAGAACGAGGCGGCCCGCTACGAGCGCATGCTGCTCAACGTGCCGATGGGGCGCATGGCCGACATCGAGGACCTCGTGGGTCCGTCGGTCTTCCTCGCGTCCGCGGCCTCCGACTTCATCACCGGCACCGTCCTGTACGTGGACGGCGGCACGATGTCGTTCGTCTGAGAAGGGTGATCGTTCATGAATGACGTCGTCATCGTCTCCGCCGTCCGCACCGCCCTGGGCAGGGTCGGCGGGAGCATCAAGACGGTCCAGCCGGAAGAGATCGCGAGAGTCGTCATCACGGCGGCCGTCGAGCGTGCCGGCATCGAGCCGGCGTTGGTCGACGAGGTCATCATCGGCCAGACCAAGCAGAGCGCCGACGCCGCCAACCTCGCGCGGGTGGCGGCGCTCAAGGCCGGCTTCCCGGTCGAGGTTCCGGCCTACACGGTGATGCGCCAGTGCGGCTCCGGGCTGCAGGCCATCCAC